>CALFIA010000084.1 GCA_937876275.1 uncultured Actinomycetes bacterium
GGGGGGGGGGGGGGGGGGGGGGGGGGGGGGTCGAGCACGCGTTCGGCGTAGTAGCGGCCGAGACCCATGGCGGCGATGGCGCCGCCGGCGGCGGCGCAGCCGGGGCAGCAGAAGCGTGCGCTGCCCTGCCCTCCCCCCTCGCCGGCATCGGCGAGCGGCTGGCCGCAATGGGCGCAGAGCCCGCCGGCGGCGGCCGCGGGGGCGGCAAAGAAGGTGGTGGCGCTCACTTGTGCCCGGTGTGGACGATTTCGCCGGGGAAGGTGGCGATCGCGACGTAGACCATGCCGAGATTGACGATGATGACGACGCCGAGCGCCGCGATGAGGCCGAGGGGGAAGAAGACGCAGAAGACCGAGCGCAGGGCGGCAACGGGCAGGCGTACGCGGTGACCCGAGTAGCTGACGATCTTCAAGCCCATGATGTGCATGCCGATACTGCGACCGGTGGAGCCCCAGGCGTATGTCCAGCCCAGCCAGATCAAGAAGAAGCCCACGGCTACCGACCAGCCGAACTGCGGCAAGGTCGCACCTTGCACTCGCTCGATGATCACACGCACGAGGGCAACGAGAAGGTTCACGGTGAACACCAACGCGATGACGATGCCGACATCAATAATCGCGGCAAGAGCTCGTGAAACGAAGCCCGCACGGTGACCCTGATATGGGCGGGCGTCCTTGGGCACCGAACTGTCAACGTCGAGCCCGGGTTCACCTGCGTCGACTCGGCGCTTGTATTCGCTGAACGAAGTCACGCGGGCTCCCCCGCGAACTCGGCAGCGATCTCGCCTGGTGCAGTGGTCTTACGGGCCTTGCGGCGCAACATGATCGTGTCGACAACCTTTTGAACCAAGTCGTCGGCATCAATGGCCTGCATGCGAGTCGTGTTCATCGCATCGGTCGCGATACCGCCGGTGGACTGTCGAATGATCTGCGGCAGGTCGATCTCGTCGATGATGTAGTTCGCAAGCTCAATGAGCGGCAAGCGATCGATGATCTTCTCGAGATCAGCCTGAGCAACGATCTCATCGATGTCGACGCGCTCCAGCACGATCTCGGTGAGATTCATGCGCCCGATCACCGCGTTGACCGCATAAGGCACGACCTTGTCGAGGGCAGAGTTCACCAAGGCCGAGTTCGCGACTGTCGACACCGTGGAGCTCACGGTCTGCTCGGCAACAGAGAAAAGCGCGAACACAGCGGACGCCGAGATCTCAATCGCAGCACCGACCGGGTTCGTGGCACCCGAGCCAGGCCGCGGCTCGAACACGATGACCTCAGTGGCTTCACTCACTCCCCCATCCTCTCGCATGCCTGGCCACCCCGAAAAGGCAGTACATTCGACGAATGCGCGCACTCAAATGGATCGGCATCGTGGTGGCCGCCGTGCTGGTCATCGCCGTGATCAGCACCATCTGGGTGATCTCGGCTCACAAGCTCAGCGTTTCGCGCGCCCAGGCCAAGATCGCCGACTTCTACGTGCCCCCGACCCCGCTCCCTGCCGAGCCCGGCACTGTGATTCGCACCGAGCCGCTCGGAGTCGACGTTCCCGGTGCCACGACCTTGCGCATCCTCTACACCTCGCAGCGTCCTGACGGCACTCCCGCAGCCTCGAGCGGAATGATCTTCATCCCGACAACGCCGGCCCCGGCTGAAGGGCGCCCCGTTGTCGCGTGGGCGCACGGCACCTTGGGCATGGGCGATGCCTGCGCACCCTCGCGCTCCGACAAGCCACTTGGCGACACGGCGAACTGACTCAACCAAATGATGAGCCTTGGCTATGTCGTCGTCGCCACCGATTACACCGGCTTCGGCACACCAGGCCCCAATCTCTACCTGGTCGGCCAGGCCGAGGCGCGCGATGTCGTGAACTCCGTGCGTGCTGCACGCAATATCCCTGACGCGCATGCCGGCACGAACTGGATCGTGTGGGGTCATTCACAAGGCGGTCACTCCGCGCTGTGGACAGGTCATCTCGCGAAGGAACTTGCACCAGAACTCACCTTGAAGGCGGTCGCAGCTGCAGCACCTGCAGCAGAGCTTCCCGACATCATCGATGCGCAGTGGCAGACAGCTGTCGGGTGGGCCATCGGCCCCGAGGTCGTGAGCTCGTGGCCGAACTACTACCCGAATCTCAACGCCGAGGGCTTCGTTTCAGCATCCGGCCTGCGCAACACCGAGCGACTGGCGAATGAGTGCATCGTGCCCGCGGCACTCGAGGGATTCGTGCGCACCGACTTCGGCCAGAACTACTTCGAGCAGAAGCCGACCGACAATCCGTCATGGAATGCCGCGGCCATTGCGCAGACTCCCGCACCTCTGCCCGCATCGATGCCGGTGTTCGTCGCACAGAGCATTGCCGACACAGTCGTGCTCGCCTGGCCGAATGCCAAGTTGCAAGATGAGTGGTGCGCAGCAGGCTCCGACATCACGATGGCGTGGCTGGGCGTGGTGTCGCATCAGGACACAGCCATGACAGTCGGACCTGAAGCTGTTGCCTGGATCGACGATCGCTTCCACGATCGTCCGACGACTCGCACATGCGACGTTCCGCCGCCCGTTGCACCGAGCGCGAGCTGACTACTCCGCGGTGAGCGGACCGTTCTTCGCCTGCGGGAAATAGTTCTGCCCGATACCCGAACTGCGCTTGGGCACCATCACCGAGCGGAACCACGACACGATCTCATCACCATGCTGGTTCAGACCGCGGGTCTTCATGCGAATGATGCCCATCTCCGGGCGCGATGAACTCTCGCGCACGTCAAGGCAGATCGACTCGGCGTAGATCGTGTCGCCGATGTACACGGGATGCGTGAGCTTGATGTCGGTCCAGCCGAGGTTGGCGACAGCGTTCTGGCTCATGTCGATGACCGACAGGCCGAGCACCAAGGCGACAGTTAGGCCCGAGTTCACGATGATGCGACCACCGGTGATCGGATTCGACTCCGCAAGGTGAGCATTGAAGTGGTTCTGGTTCGTGTTGCAGGTCAGCTGCGTGAACCACGTGGAGTCGGCCTCGGAGATCGTGCGACCGAAGGGGTGCTGGTAGACGTCGCCGACCTCGATGTCCTCGAAGAACCGGCCCCGCCATTCCTTCGGAGCAGGGGTCGTGGCGCCGGGCTGGTTGTCGTCGGTCATCGCGGCGATCGACTTGCCGTAGTTGTCCCGGTTCGACCAGCGCCTGATCGAGGCCACGCAATCCCGGGCCAGAACCGGCGTGCCGTCATGGAACATCAACCCGTCGCGCAGCGTCATCTTCCAGGTCAGGCCGTCATCCTCGATCACATGGCCCGCGAGCATCTGCGGCGAAACCGCGTTGCCGGCATCGGTGCCGAACAGCGTGTCATAGGCCATCATCGCGTGATTGCGGGTGATATAGGCGGTCGTCCACGAAGGATCGACCACGGTGAGGTCGGCGTGCGGAATGAACTTCAGCGTGCGGCTGCCCTGCGCGGCAGCGACATTGGGGCGTGCGAGCGGGGCGGCAATCGCGGCGGCGGCACCGGCGAGAACCGTACGGCGAGTGGCTTTCGGCATGGATCGAAGGCTCCCAGGATCGGAGCCGCACGCTATGCGCGGGCCGGTTCGAGCGTCAACCGGCCGCCGCGCGAAATCGCCGCCCTCCCGCATGACCGAAGCTTCATCCGCCGGACGCTTGAGCGATACCCTCTCGCGCGCCATGCTGGACGCCATGAGGATCATCATTCGCCGCCCCGGCCCCGAGACGATCGACATGACGCCAGACGGCCGGTTCATCGACCCGCCGGCGACCCCGATTGCCGATCGGGTGTTCCGCTATGCCGTTCTGGCCGCCATCGTGGCCCTCGGGCTGTCGATCGCCGCCGTCTTCGCGTGGTTCGCCTTGATGCTGCTGCCCGTGGCGCTCGGCACGGCCGCGGTGGCCTGGCTCGCGTGGCGGTGGCGCATGTGGAGGGCGGGGCGGCGGTATTGATGCCTCCCTCCGACGCAACCCAGGGCTGAATCCCGAATTGAACAATTGACCGACGGGACGCGGGACGGTTCACTTTGCCATTGGCCAGAACGAGCCGGACAAAGGGGACGAACGATGCCGCAGGATGCCGTCGAAAGCGCGCGCATATATGATGCAGTGATAGTCGGAGCCGGGTTCGGCGGCATGTACATGCTGCACCGCCTGCGCGGCCTGGGCATGAGCGCCCGGGTGCTCGAAGCCGGCTCCGGCGTTGGCGGCACCTGGTATTGGAACCGCTATCCGGGCGCACGCTGCGATGTCGAGAGCATGCAGTATTCCTTCGGCTTTTCCGACGAAATCCAGCAGGAATGGACATGGTCCGAACTGTTCTCGGGCCAGCCGGAAATCCTGCGCTATGCCAATTTCGTCGCCGACAAGCTCGACCTGCGGCGTGACATCACGTTCAACACCCGCGTGCAGGCCGCGACCTGGGACGAGGCTTCGGCGTGCTGGACCGTGCGCACCGACAGCGGGCTGCAGGTTCGCGGCCATCACGTGGTGATGGCCACGGGTTGCCTGTCCTCGTCACGCATGCCCGATATCGCGGGGCGGGACAGTTTCGCGGGCCGCACCTTCCACACCGGCCAGTGGCCGCACGAGGAGGTCGATTTCACCGGCCAGGTGGTGGGCGTGATCGGCACCGGGTCATCGGCGATCCAGTCCATCCCGGTGATCGCCGCGCAGGCCAAGCATGTCTATGTGTTCCAGCGCACGCCGAACTTCTCCATCCCCTCGCGCAACGCACCGATACCCGCCGACTACGAGGCGGAATGGAAGCGTGACTATGCGCGCCGCCGGGCCGAGGCCCGCAAGACGCGGTCCGGCGTGCTGTCGCCGCTCAACGACAAATCCGCCCTTGCCGACAGCGAGGCCGAGCGTCGCGACACCTACGAGCGGCGCTGGAAACTCGGCGGCACCTACTTCATGCAGTCCTACAACGACCTGGCACTGAACAAGGCCTCCAACGACACCGCGGTGTCGTTCGTCCACGAGAAGATCCGCGACATCGTCAAGGACCCGAAGATCGCCGAGAAACTGCTGCCCACAAACCACCCGATCGGCACCAAGCGGATCTGCGTCGACACCAACTATTACGAAACCTTCAACCGCCCGAACGTCACCCTGGTTGATCTGCACGACACGCCGATCCGTTCGATCACCCAAGCGGGCCTCGACACCTCGGCCCGGTCCTTCGACTTCGACGCCCTCATCTTCGCCACCGGCTTCGATGCGATGACCGGCACGCTGCTGAAGATCGACATCCAGGGCCGCAACGGCGCCACCCTGCGGGAGGCCTGGGCCGCGGGGCCGCACACCTATCTCGGGCTGATGACGGCCGGGCTGCCCAACATGTTCATGATCACCGGCCCCGGAAGCCCGTCGGTGCTGTCCAACATGATCGTCTCCATCGAACAGCATGTCGACTGGGTGACGGACTGCATGGGCTGGATGCGCGCCAATGGCAAAGCCGCCATCGACGCCGACCAGGCCGCGCAGGATGCCTGGGTCGCCCATGTCAACGAGGTCGCGCACCGGACGCTCTATCCCCAGGCGAACTCCTGGTACATGGGCGCCAATATTCCGGGCAAGCCGCAGGTGTTCATGCCCTATATCGGCGGCGTCGGCGTCTATCGCGAGAAATGCGATGCCATCGCGGCGGCGGGCTACGAGGGCTTTGTCACGACGCCCGCCGCCGCGGCGGTGCAGGAGCGCGGCTGCGGCGCGCTCACCGCGCTCGCGCTCGACGCCGAGGCGCGCCGGATGAGTGGCACGTGGTCGTTGGCCGTGGAGGTCGATCCGCACGGCGATTCGGTCACGGTCACGTTGCGCGCCGGTGATCAACCGGTGTCCGGCCGGCCGGTCACGGTGCTCGTCGGAGGCGACGATGTCTCGCACGACGCCACGACGGGTACCGATGGGCGAGCCACGGTGGCGGTGTCGCTCCCGCCTGGTGCTGTCACCGTGGCAGCAACCACCGAGGCCCCCGGGCCGGTCCGTGTGTATCGCGGTCAGCCCGCGGCGCCGAACCCGCTGGGGGCGCAGACCCTCGC
>CALFIA010000085.1 GCA_937876275.1 uncultured Actinomycetes bacterium
TTCCCTACACGACGCTCTTCCGATCTGCCGACCTTCATTTCGAACCATGACAATGGCCGATTTGCCTATTTCGTCCGCAAGGCCTTTCCGCAGGCGGACGACGCGGAGGTGCTGGCGCGCGGGCTCAAGGTGGCCGACGCAACGGCAATCAGCCTCTGCCAGGACAACAAGCTTCCGATCGTGGTCTTCAACCTGCTGGTCGAAGGCAATATCGCCCGCGCCGTGCGCGGCGAGACCATCGGCACACTTGTTTCGACCGATAAGTAAGACTCGAAAGGAAATCTGATGAGCGAAGACATCGACATGATCCTGCTGGATGCCGAGGAGAAGATGGACAAGGCAATCGGTGTCGCGCGCGATGACTTCGCCACGATTCGCACCGGTCGCGCGAACCCGGCGATGTTCAACAAGATCTTCGTGGAGTTCTACGACACGTTGAATCCGCTCAATCAGATGGCCACGATTTCCGCGCCGGAACCGCGCATGCTGACGATCAGCCCGTTCGACAAGGGCGCTTTCAACGCTATCGAGAAGGCACTACGCGACAGTGATCTCGGTGTTAATCCCACATCTGATGGCAACATAATCCGCGTATCCCTGCCGCAGCTCACGGAAGAGCGTCGTAAGGAGTACGTGAAGCTGGCGAAGACCAAGGCGGAGGATTCTCGAATCTCGATTCGCAACATTCGTCGCCATGCAAAGGATCAGCTCGACAAGCTTCAGAAGGATGGCGACGCCGGTGAGGATGACGTCCGTCGAGGCGAGAAGAGCCTCGATGAGCTCACCCACAAGCATGTCGAGCACATTGACGAGATCCTGAAGCACAAAGAAGCAGAACTGCTCGAGGTCTAGGGATGTCCGAGGCTGGTGGCACGGCGAGTGAGAAAACCTCACGCGCGGGTCGAAACCTGCCTGCCGCCATCATTTCGAGCTTGATTCTCGGGGCGGTTGTCCTCGTCAGCCTCTTCACGGTGAAGTGGCTGTTCTGCCTCGTCGTCACCGTCGCACTTCTCATCGCGGTTCATGAGTTCGTCAATGCATTCGCTCATCGCGACATCCGCGTTGCGCGTACGCCCCTGTATGTCGCGACTGCCGTCATGCCCGCGCTCGCCTACATCTGGGGCACTACCGCCCAGCTCGTAGCGTTAGGTGCTGCGATCATCGTGATTCTCATCTGGCGGATTCGCCGCGGAACCGATCACTACGTGCGTGATGTCACCGCGAGCGCCTTCGTGGTGGCCTACCTGCCGTTCATGGCCGGCTTCTTGATGCTCACCCTTGCAGCAGACAACGGTGCGCAGCGTGTTGTCGTATTCATCCTGCTCACCATCTCCAATGACATCGGCGGGTATGCCTCGGGCGTGCTGTTTGGAAAGCACCCCATCGCGGCGCACATCAGCCCGAAGAAGTCCTGGGAGGGTTTTGCCGGTTCGCTCATCTTCCAGGGTCTCGTGGGTGCGCTCTCCTTCATGTGGCTTTTGGATGCTCCATGGTGGCAGGGCGTAATTGTCGGGATCGTGATGACAGTGACGGCAACCGGTGGTGATTTCGCCGAGAGCGCGATCAAGCGCGATCTCGGCGTCAAGGACATGGGCCATTTCCTGCCCGGTCACGGCGGCATGATGGATCGTCTCGATTCCCTTATTCCGAATGCGTTCACCTCGTGGGCCCTCTTCACGCTCTTCCTCGGCAGCGGCGCGTAGCCATGGTTGATCTCGTCTTCGAGGCACCGCGGCGTGGAAAGCCCCCGCGGCACCTCATGGATCTCGATCGGGACGAACGACGGTCCACGATGGTCGAGCTCGGACTCCCGGCTTTCCGCGCAGACCAGGTGTCGAATCACTGGCTTGCACGACTCAATGACGATCCTGACCAGTGGAGTGACATTCCGGCTCCGGCAAAGGAACTCATCGGCACTCATTTGCTCCCTCGCCTGCTCGACCCGATTCGGGCAATCGACTGCGACAACGGCACCACCGTGAAGACCTTGTTCAAGCTCCACGATGGCGCACTCGTCGAGACGGTGTTGATGCGATATCCCGATCGCGCCACCATGTGCATCTCTTCTCAGGCCGGCTGCGGAATGAACTGCCCTTTCTGTGCCACCGGGCAGGCAGGTCTCACCCGCAACCTCTCCACGGGCGAGATCGTCGAGCAGGTCATTGCAGGTGCGCGAGCACTGGCCCGTGGCGAGATTCAAGGTGGCGTGGGGCGCGTATCCAACGTCGTGTTCATGGGCATGGGGGAGCCGCTCGCCAATTACAACGCTGTTGTGCGCGCTATCCGACGACTCGTCGATGAGCCTCCGGCCGGACTCGGCATGAGTGCTCGAGGCATCACGGTGTCGACAGTCGGCCTCGTGCCGCAGATTCGTCAGCTCTCTCAGGAGAAGCTGCCGGTGACACTGGCGGTGTCACTGCACACACCAGACGACAAGCTCCGCGACACCTTGGTGCCTGTCAATACGCGGTGGAAGGTGTCAGAGGTTCTTGACGCCGCCTGGGAATACGCCGCCGTGACGGGTCGCAGAATCAGCATTGAGTATGCACTCATCAAGGACATCAACGATCAGGTCTGGCGAGCCGAGCTCCTCGCTGATCTCTTGCGGGGTCAGCTCGTGCACGTGAACCTCATTCCGCTCAATCCGACACCTGGCTCGAAGTGGACTGCCTCGCGGCGTGAGGATGAGTAGGCATTCGTTCGCACGCTGCGAGATCGCGGAATTGCCGTGACCGTGCGAGATACTCGCGGACGCGACATTGACGGTGCCTGCGGTCAACTTGCCGCTGCTCCGGTCTAGTTCTCTGCCAGACTTGAGCCATGGCTGACGAGGTTCAAGTTCCGAAATTCTCCGATCTCAGTCGGAGTGAGCACATCCGTCTCCTGAGTGCCTCGGTGTTCCGCATTCTTGTGGGGTTCACTGTCATCTGGCTCGCACTGTCGGTAGTCCCCGAGACCCCTGGCGTTGAGCTGGCCGGACCAATCCTTGTTGTCGTGGCATTCGGTGCTTTGTACGTCTGGTACTTCAGGCGTCAGCTGAAGAAGATCAAGAGATCGAAGTTCCCGCAGATGGCTGCGGTTGAAGCGCTCATTCTCATTGCAACCATGTTCTTGGCCGTTTTCGCCGCGATTTATGTCATGGAGTCAACGGCGGTTCCCAGCGCCTTCAGCGAAGATCTTGATCATTTCAATGCTTACTACTTTGCCTTGACCATTTTGGCGACAGTCGGCTTCGGTGACATCACTCCGGTGTCCACCGTTGCGCGGGCCACGGCAATGGTGCAAATGGGAATCGACATCGCCTTCATCGCTGTTCTCGTGCGAATCATCAGCTCGGTCGCGACCAACACGATCAAGAAGCGCTCGGCTTCGAACCCAACGACGGATTGATGAGCCAGGTCGGGCGGTAGTCGCTACCATTTCGTCAGTGCTGAGCCGACCGGAGGATTCTCGTGACCGCAAGGGTTAATGGGGAAGTCTCCTTTTGGTACGGCGATATCGGAGGTACGCCGGAATATCGCCCGGCGTTGGATAGCGATGTTCAGTGCGACGTTGCGATCGTCGGCGCGGGATATACGGGGCTGTGGACTGCTTACTATTTGATGAAGTCCGATCCGTCCATGCGCATCGTGATCCTGGAGAAGGAATTCGCCGGCTTTGGCGCCTCTGGCCGTAACGGTGGCTGGCTCAGCGGGGAGATGGGCTGGTCCCGAGAGCGCTACTCGGAGAAGACCGGACGGCAATCGGTCGTTGATCTCCAGGCGGCGATGTGGGGCGCTGTGGATGAAGTCATTGACGTGTGCGCTCGTGAAGGTATTGATGCCGACATCGTCAAGGGTGGTTCCCTTC
>CALFIA010000086.1 GCA_937876275.1 uncultured Actinomycetes bacterium
GATCGATCTGACGACTTCGCGCGCTATGGCACTCATCAATCCATGGGCCACCACCTTGGTGGGCGCAATCCGCGATTCCCTTGATTACTTCCACGCCTCCGGAGGACCTCGCGTCGCGCGACTGGTGCTGTCAGGGCGCACTTCTCAGCTCAACGGACTTGGCGATCGCATCACTACCGAACTGCGCGTTCCCGTGTCGTTCCTCGACCCCTTCGAAGGTCTAGAACGAGCTCGGCGCCTGGCGAATATCGATTCTCGTCCGTATGCCGTCGCCACCGGCCTCGCGATGGGCGCCTGACATGGCAAAGAAGACGTCCTCGTCCACTCCGTTCTGGAAACTCGAGATCGGAAAGAAGAAGACCGCCTCACTCGACGTTGAGCACCCGCAGTTTGAGCGAAGTCTGCCCCGAGTCAATCTGATCCCCGCGACGGTGCGCGAGGCAATCTCCGTGCGCAAGGTGAGGCGTGGATATGTCTTCGGATTCCTCGCAATTCTGGTCGTGGTGACATTCGTGTGGTTAATGCAGAACGGCTCCATCCTCGAGCAGGAAACGCGACTCACGTCCGCCCAGAACGAGAGCGCCGCCATTAGCAATCAGGTCAAGGCTCTAGCCCCTGTCGAGCAGCTCTACCAGCAGATCACGACGCAGGAGGCGTTCATCACCGACGCGGTGGCATCTGAGGCGCTCACGTCAAGCCTGCTCGAGCAGCTGCGTGTAGTTGCCGGCCCCGCAGTGGATTACTCGAGCATTTCGGTTAGCTTCACCGGCATCCCGAAACCGGAACTGAGTGCTCACCCCGAGAGCGCGCTCAACGAGTGCCCGAATGCTGACCCGTTCGGCAAGGACATCACCATCGGATGTCTCACGTTCAGTGCTCAGGCACCGACTCGGGCAGATGTCTCGAAATTCCTTGTTCGAGCAGAGGGCAATGCGTTCCTCGTGGGTCCATACGTGACGGCCAGCACGATCACGCAAGATGCGAATGGGAACAACAAGCTGAACTTCAGTGGCTCGGCGGGAATTTCGCTCGACGCCCTGCGTACATCCTTGACCACCGATCAGATCGCAGCTCTCCGTGAGGCCGCCTTGGCCAAGTCGGGCGAAGCGGTCGTGGATCCGACGGCGAAGTGATGACATGAGCGGACACCGTAAGCGAAACAACCTCATTGCAGGTGGGGTAATCCTGGCCATGGCTACCGGCGCAACATGGCTCTTCGTCCTCTCGCCACGACTCTCGACCACTGCCGATCTCGAATCGCAAACGTCGACCGTCGAGGCCTCGATCGTCGCGCAGCAGCATCACCTTCGTGAACTGAACATCATGGTCAAGGATGCTCCGGAGGCAGCACGACGCGTGCAGACGCTTCTCTCTCGAATGCCCCAGCAAGCCGAGTTGCCGTCACTTTTCACCCAGATCACCTCGGTGGCGAAGAAGGCCGGCATCTCCGCTCAGGATGTCTCGGCAATCACGCCTTCGGTGCCCGTGCCGATTGACGCGGAGAAGCAGAATCAAGGTGTTGTCTCCGATGCCCAGCAATCCCCCGAGCGCACACGAGTTCAGGTGGCCAAGCTCGACCTCAGCATGACGGTCGTGGCGAGTTCAGATCAATTGCAGAAGTTCCTGCGCGGGCTTGAACAGCTTGATCGTGATTTCCTGATAACCGGCGTTAATGTCTCCGCTGACCCCTCCGACCCGCTCGGCAAGAAGCAGTCGGCCACAGTGAACGCGACTACCTTCGTGCTGCAGTCGCAACTTC
>CALFIA010000087.1 GCA_937876275.1 uncultured Actinomycetes bacterium
TGGGGGAGTCACTCGCCACGGAATTGAACGTGCCCGTGGTCTGGTGACGAGGGAATTCGTCAAAGGCGGTCAGGCGCTGATTGCTCATTCCCGCAGCCTACTGGCGGTTTTGCGACTATGAGACAAAATGTCTCATAAATCGGGAAACTGGGCTAAGGTCACGCCCATGAATTCACTCATCCTCGGTGGAAGCACCTTTGTCGGACGTCGCACGGTCGAGCAGCTGCGAGAGGCGGGCCACGAGGTCACGGTTCTCAATCGCGGCAAGACCACCAGTGAGCTTCCCGAGGGCGTGAGTCGCATCGTCGGCGATCGCACCGATACCGAGTCGATGCGCAGCGCACTCGAAGGAACCGAGTGGGACTCAGTGATCGACGTCTCGGGCTTCGTGATGGCGGCCGGCGGAGGTCTGTTCGAAGATCTCATCACGCTGCTCGACGGTCGCCTCGGCTCGTACGTCTTCGTGTCGTCGATCATGGCCTATGCGCCGACGGGTCTGATGCCCTGGACGGAAGACCAGCCCTACCGTGACGATCCGGAGACCACCTATGGCGGCTTCAAGGCTCATGCCGAGCGCGTGATCCTCGATCGTCACGCGGCCACTGGCTTCCCGGGCTCCATTGCCCGCCCCGCGGCGATCTACGGGCCAGACAACAACATCCATGACATGGAAACCGCGATGTTCCTGCGCCTGCGCAAGGGCCTGCCGGTTCTCGTGCCGCATGAAGGACTTGTCACGACCTCGTATGGTCATGTCGATGATCTCGTCACGAACCTCATCGAGATGTCGAAGCTACCGAAGGCAGCAGGCGAGGTCTTCAACATCACCGGCCAGGGTTGCTCGGCGATCGAGTACGTGCATCAACTGGCCGACATCGTCGGCGTGACTCCCGAGATCATCAACGTTCCTACTGGTTACACGACTGAAGGCCCCCTCTACGGGCACCTCTTCAAGGACCGCCATCACGGGATCCTGTCCGTCGAGAAGGCTGCTGACTTCGGGCTGACTGTTGAGCGCGGCTTCCGGGTTGGCCACGAGCAGACGTACGAGTGGTTCTGCGCGTCACCTGTCGCCGAGTCGCCGGACGTTCTCGCTGATCCGATGTGGGGTGCGGGTTATGACCTCGGGCTCGAGGCCAAGTTCGCTGCGGAGCTGCGCGCGTGACAGTTCGTATTGCCGACGCATCGCTGAATGAGGCCATCGCCGGCGCGCATGCGGCTGCAGACATCGCTCACGGTGACGTGAGCCAATGGGCAGGCATCGAGAAGTACGCCGCCACCCGCGGCGTTGACCCGACACCTGCACGTGCTGCGGTGATCATCGACCTACTCGGCCTGCCTGCTGCCACATCGAATGATGAGGCCTACGAGGCCGCTGCCCAGGCCATGCTGATCGATTTCGGTGCATCGCCTTTGCGTGATCAGCTCGTGCAGTGGTCGCGTGAGGATTTCGCGGTTGCCGAGCCGCTGCTTGCCGTGTTCACTGGCCACGGCACTGATGTCGAGCACCCCGTCATCGAGGTCGATAAGTCAGAACTCACGAAACTCGCGACCTGGCTGACGGTCGAGCACGGATCGCCCGCCGAGATCCTGCGGGCGGAGGTGATCGGTGGCGGATTCTCCCGCCGGATGTGGCGCACGACGGTAAGTATCGAAGGACTCCGGCGAAACGTGATCGTGCGCATTGAGCAGGGCGGAATGTTCGGCACTGACACCACGACCGAAGTGGCGGCGATGCGCGGCCTCCTCGCGGCCGGCTACCGAGTTCCGGCAATCGTTCATGTCGAACCGACCGGTTCGGTGCTCGGTGAGCCGTTTTTCGTGATGGAAGAGGTGCGGGGCGAGGTTCGTCTCGATGATGCCGGCCTCGACGACATCATTCGCTCTGTTTCCGAGCTGCACACCGTGCCGGTCAGCGCCATCGACTCCTCCGGCCGCAGTGCCGAGCAGGTGATCAGTGACAACATTGATGGCTGGCTCGATCTCTATCGCGCGCACGCTCCGATGCGGATCCCGATGATCGAGCAGGGCGCCGCCTGGTTGCGCGCGAATCTCGAGCCCACCGGCCCGAGCGTGATCGTGCATGGTGATGCCGGTCCCGGCAATGCGCTCTTCGAC
>CALFIA010000088.1 GCA_937876275.1 uncultured Actinomycetes bacterium
GGCATCAACATGCCCGCGCGAAGTGTCGTACTCGAAAAGCTGGTGAAGTGGAATGGTGAGACTCACGTCGACCTCACCCCTGGCGAGTACACCCAGTTGACCGGTCGTGCTGGCCGTCGAGGTATTGACGTCGAGGGCCACGCTGTCGTGCTCTGGCATCAGGGCATTGATCCGGTGAACCTGGCGGGTCTTGCATCCACCCGTACGTATCCGCTGCGCTCGTCCTTCCAGCCGTCGTACAACATGGCAGTCAACTTGGTCTCGCGCATGGGATACCGACCAGCACGTGAAGTTCTGGAAACCTCCTTTGCCCAGTTCCAAGCCGATCGCTCGGTCGTCGGTCTCGCAACCCAGCTGCGCAAGGTTGAGGACGCCATGCAGGGCTATCGCGACTCCATGACGTGTCATCTCGGCGACTTCGAGGAGTACGCGCGTCTTCGCGACAGGCTTTCTCAGCGAGAGAAGACCATGACCCGCGATGCCAGTGCCCGTAGGCGCGATGCCGCACTCGATTCGCTCCGCAAGCTCAAGCCAGGAGATGTCATCTCGGTTCCCGGTGGTCGTCGCGCCGGGTTGGTGTTGGTTCTCGACCCCGGCATGCGGCATGCGACCGATGAACCACGACCGATGGTGCTCACGCTTGAACGACAGGTTCGTCGTATTTCCAGCGTCGAGATCACCTCGCCTGTTGAGTCGATCATGCAGCTGAAGATCCCGAAGAACTTCAATGCCCGTAATGCCCAGGCGCGACGCGAACTCGCCCAAGTGCTCGCGAATGCCACGCGGGATCTTCCGCCCGGGGAGCGTCATCGCAAGGCGGGTGCCGGGGAGGACGCCGAGATCATTGAGTTGCGTGCAGAACTTCGTCAGCATCCATGTCACGGGTGTGACGAGCGCGAGTCACATGCTCGCTGGGCCGAACGCCTGATGCGGGCGCATCGTGAGGTTGTTGATCTCGAACAGCGCATTAATGGCCGCACGAATACCGTGGCGCGCCGTTTCGATCGGGTGTGCGACGTACTCACTGAACTTGGCTATCTCGAGGGCAAGGGTGACCAGATGAGCGTTACCGAGGCTGCCTCCGTCCTCAGTCGGCTGTATTCCGAGTCAGATCTCCTTGCCGCACAGTGCATTCGCGACGGAATCTGGGGCGAACTCGAGCCGGCTGATCTTGCAGGAGTTGCCTCGGCAGTCGTGTTCGAGTCACGCAAACTCGATGAGGATGAGCCCGTGGTTCTTCCACGCGGAGTTGCCGGGTCGACTATCTCGACCATGCTGCGCATCTGGGAGGGCCTGCACGAGGTAGAGCGCACGCATCACCTCAGCATTACTCGTAAGCCTGATCCCGGCTTTGCAGTCGTGATGCAGCGTTGGGCATCGGGTACGAGTCTTCAGACGCTACTTCTTTCTACCGACATCACAGCCGGTGACTTCGTGCGTTGGACTCGACAGACCATCGATCTGCTCGGCCAGATTGCCCAGGCCACCTCGCGAGATGATCCCTTGCATGATCGTGCGGTGATTGCCGCTGATCTGCTCAACAGGGGAGTCGTGTCGTACTCGTCGCAGCTCTAGGCGACCGTGAGGCCGAGTTGCTTGGCAAGATCAGCGAATTGCCGCTCCACGCCCCACTCGGTCAAGACTTCACTAAGTGCCGTAGTGTCCTGGGGCTTTGTCGGAATCGCGGTGGCGCAATCGTGCACAGGTGCATCGATGGCGGCCGTCGACACGAGGCGGGCCATCAATGCCTGCTCCGCATGCTCGACTAACAGCCCGGCGATCCGCGGGGTCAAGGGCTTCGAATGATCACCTGAACGTGCAGCATCGAGCACTGCATCGAGCGTGCCGAAATGAATGATCAACGCGGAGGCAGTCTTCGGGCCGATGCCGGGGATGCCCGGAATGCCGTCCGAGGCATCACCACGAAGCGCAGCGAAGTCGACATAGGTACTCGGGTGCACCCCGAAACGCTCGAAGGCGAGTTCTGGGGTGAGCAGCGGCCACTTCTCCATCCCGCCATTGACAGTCAAGAGAACCCGTACTCGGTCGCTGACGAGCTGAACCATGTCGCGATCGCCGGTGACGATCGTGACTAAACCGTCGTATGCGGCAGCCAGCGTCGCGATGACGTCGTCGGCCTCATAGCCCACAGCCCCAGGGCGTGCGATGCCCGCAGCGTCCAGGATCCGTGCCAGGGCGTCGATCTGGGGGGAGAGGGTGTCGGGAACCTCCTCGGCGCCTTCGGATTCATCGGCGAGTCGGTGCGTCTTATAGGAGGGCAAGGCATCGACCCGCCATTGCGGGCGCCAATCGTCATCCCAACAGGCGGCGAGTTCCGTCGGCTCGAGCTGTCGACACATCTTGGTCAGGCTCGAGAGGAATCCGCGCAGCATGTTGTTCGGGTGGCCGTCGGGTGCAGTAAGCGACTCTGGCATGGCGTAATAGGCGCGGTAGTAGAGCGACGCGGTATCGAGCAGTACGAGCACGGTTGATCCTCCCATGGGTAGGCTGGCAGCGTGGGATTCGAGACGAGATTGCAGGCTGCCACCTCATCCCTTCGCGGTGCTGGCATCGATGCCTTGCTCGTCACGCCGGGAGCCGATCTTCGATACCTCGTCGGTTATGACGCCAAGCCACTCGAGCGGCTCACGTGCCTGGTCGTACCCGCCAACTCTGAGCCGATCATGGTGGTACCGGCACTCGAGGAGCTGGCGGCGTTGGCGTCACCCCTGGCCGACTTGGGTCTCGAGATCCTTACTTGGGGCGAGACTGACGACCCCATCGCGTTAGTCGCACGCCGGCTCTCCTCCGCTCAGGTCGTGGCCCTCGATGATCACATGTGGGCCGAGAAGGTTCTGCGCTTTCGCTCGGCGATGCCTAATGCGCAGCAGGTGCCGGCCGGCTCGATCATCGGCCCACTGCGAATCCGCAAGGATGTCGAGGAGATCGCCTCGCTGGTGGCCGCCGGCGCTGCCATTGATTCCGTACACGAACGAGTCAGTGAGATGCTCCGACCCGGGCGCAGTGAGCGGGAGGTCGGTCGGGATATCCACGACGCGATTCTCGAGGCGGGTCACGCGCACGTTGACTTCGTGATCGTCGCAAGTGGCCCCAATGGGGCCAGCCCCCATCACGATGTCTCGGATCGAGTGATTCGCGAAGGTGATGCGGTCGTGATCGATATCGGCGGCACCATGCCAGATGGCTACTGCAGCGACAGCACTCGCACCTACGCAGTGGGCGAGCCGGATCCCGACTTCCTGCGGATGTACTCGATCTTGCATGAAGCGCAGAAGGCCGCCGTCGAGAGCGTGAAGCCCGGTATGACCTGCGAAGCCGTCGACGCCGTCGCACGTGACTTGATGAGCGAAGCGGGAATCGGCGACTTGTTCATCCACCGGATCGGTCACGGCATTGGGCTGCAGTCGCATGAGGAGCCGTATCTCGTCTCCGGTAATTCACAGGTACTCGAAGCGGGCATGGCCTTCAGCATCGAGCCAGGCTTCTACCTCGAGGGTCGCTTCGGTGCACGGATTGAAGACATCGTCATCTGCACTGACGAGGGTGTTCAACCGGTGAATCACCGTCCGCATCATCTTCAGATCATCGGCTGACGGTCACGACGATGGCTCACCTGTTACGAGGTGGCCGAATCCTGCATCCAGGTTCGCGCACGCCGACCGCACTGCTCATCGACCAGGGCCGAATCGCCTGGATGGGTACAGATGACGAGGCCCGCGGATTAGCACTTCGGGGCGCCGAGGTGACAGATCTTGACGGCGCACTCGTGACGCCGGGTTTCGTCGATGCGCACGTGCATGCGACAAGCACCGGTCTCGCACTTCTCGGCCTTGATCTCAGCGGCACGTTATCGGCGCGTGATCTCCTCGATGTTGTCTCGAGCGAAGCCGCCGCCCATCCGGGATCACTGATTCTTGGCCATGGTTGGGATGAATCGACGTGGCTTGACCGCACCCTGCCCACTGCTTCAGAGATCGATAGGGCAACTCTCGGTGCGCGGGTCTACCTCACGCGGGTCGATGTGCATTCAGCACTCGTGTCGTCGGCACTCATCGATGCGGCTCCCGAGTGCAGGTCAGTCGTGGGCTTTGATGATTGCGGATGGGTGACGCAAGAGGCTCATCATGTACTTCGCGACTTCGCGTTGCGGACCATCGACGATGTCACGAGACGCCGAGCTCAGGATGCCTTCCTCGACAGTGCAGCCGTGCATGGAATTGTGAGCGCGCACGAGATGGCCGGGCCGGTGATCAGCAGTGACCGAGATTGCACGCAGATCTTGTCGAGGTCCTGTGAACGTGCGGGAACCCAGATCGTTGCCTATTGGGGCGAGCTCGCGCAGGCGGGTGGAATTGAGACGGCGCGTGGCCTTGGGGCGTACGGGACGGGGGGAGACCTATTCGTCGATGGGTCTCTTGGCTCTCATACGGCTTGTCTTCACGATCCCTATCTCGATGCGCCACAGTCCACCGGGCGTGAGTTCATCGAGGTGGAAGAACTGATCACCCATGTTGATATGTGCGTGCGGGTCGGACAGCAGACCGGCTTCCACGCGATTGGCGATTCCGCGAATGACGCCGTTGTTCATGCCTTCATGGTGGCGGCCGCAACTCACGGAAGTGATCTCGTGCGCAGTCAACGGCATCGCATCGAGCACGCCGAGTCATTGAGCTCGGCCGGAATAGTCGAATGTGCGCGTCTGGGCATCATCGCGAGCATGCAGCCGGGTTTCGATGAGCGATGGGGTGGCGTAGACGGGATGTATGCGCGGCGACTCGGTCAAGAACGCGCTGCGTTGCTCAATCCGATTGGCGAGCTGAGGCAGGCGGGGGTCACCGTTGCCTTCGGCTCCGATTCGCCGGTGACCCCGCTGGATCCGTGGGGGGCCATTCATGCGGCCATGAACCATCGAACTCCTGGGCAGCGCATCGATCTCCATGCCGCAATCGAGGCTCACTCTTGCGCAGGCTGGCATGCTGCGGGAGTGGATGATGCAGGCCGGATCGACGTGGGACAAGCGGCGCATCTTGCTGTGTGGGCTGTTGGTGACGATGAGCAGTATCCGTCTGCAGGAGCCACCGCGCTTCGGACTCTTCGCAGTGGCATCAGCATTCATGACTCCGGTCACCTCGGCGGTGCACAGTGATGACCCGCTGGTGGGTGCGCATGCTTGCAGGCGCGGCTGCGGGTGCGCTGCTGTCTGCGGCGTTCGCGCCGTTGAGCTGGTGGCCAGCGGCGATTCTCGGAGTTGCCCTGATGACGCTCGCGTGTCTGCGTGCTTCAGCGTGGCAGGGGCTAGTCGTAGGTGGTGCTGCAGGATTCATGTTCTTTGCGTTGCTCATGCCATGGCTAAGAGTGATCGGCAATGAGGCATGGCTAGGACTCTCGCTGTATTGCGCCGCCTGGATCGCACTCGTGGGTCTGTGCACTGCCATCGTCACGCGTCTTCGATGGTGGCCAGTGTTTGTGCCGTTGGTGTGGGTGCTGGAAGAGGCGCTTCGAAGCCGGATTCCCTGGGGCGGATACCCGTGGGGGAGGCTTGCCTACTCGCAAGCAGAGGCGCCCTATGCCTGGATCAGTCGCTTGGGCGGTCTGCCGCTGCTGACATTCTGGGTCGCGGCACTCGGCACGTTGCTACTCGTGGCAGTTCTTGAAGGTCGACGGAACCGTCGTGTCAGCCTCGCTGCATTGATTGTCCTCATCGTTCTTGTCGTGCTCGGGCGCAGTCTCGCGCTCTACGCACCTGCGCCGCGGGGGAGTGCAGTAGTTGCCGTCGTGCAAGGCGGCACGCCTCAGATGGGCATGGGCGCCATGGATGTTCGTCGTCAAGTGCTCGACAACCACGTGAATCAGACTCTGGCACTTGCTGCGGATATTTCGTCAGGGAAGACGAGGCAGCCGCAGCTGGTCATCTGGCCCGAGAATTCCAGCGATCTCGATCCATTTTCCGATCCGTCCGCAGCCGTCGAGATACAGAAAGCGGCGGATGCAGTGAAGGCGCCGATTCTGGTCGGAGCCGTGGTGAACGTCCCTGGTCAGCCGCAATCCCTATGGAACGTCGGCATCGTCTGGAACCCCGATACGGGGCCGGCTCAGCGGTATGCGAAGACGCATCTTGTGCCCTTCGGGGAGTTCATTCCGATGCGTGACCTCATTGGCGGTTGGTTCGCCGACTTCCAGCGCATCTCACGTGATTTCGTGCCTGGCACGAAGCCAGGGGTAATGGAAGCAGGCGGCCTCAGAATTGGCGACATCATCTGTTTCGAGGTCGCCTATGACGACATACCTCGGGACGTTCTCAATGCCGGCGCTCAGCTTCTGGTGGTGCAGACGAATAACGCGACCTACGGCGCCACCTCACAGCCTGATCAGCAGCTGGCGATCGAGAGGCTTCGAGCCATCGAGTCGGCGGGCAACCTCGCCGTGGCGGCAACGACAGGTATCACTGCTCTCATCGACTCCAATGGAATTGCGCTGCAGAGGCTGGATTCGGGGGAGACCGGCTATCTGGTGAGTCAGGTCGACCTCGCAGGTTCGCGGACACTCTCGACGATCGTGGGAGCCTGGCCTGAGGCTCTCCTGAGCCTGCTGGCCGTGATCACGCTCACGTGGTCCGTGATTGCGGGGCGGCCTCGGCGTGAGGCTGAGAGAACGTAGGCTGGGCGAGTGAGCGACGCGACATTTGCCGATCTGGGCCGGATCCTGGTGATCATTCCGACCTTCAATGAACTCGAGTCATTGCCCGTGATCATCGGTCGCGTTCGTGCCTCGGTGCCCGAGGCTCACATCCTGGTCGCCGACGACAACTCACCCGACGGTACCGGCAAGCTCGCTGACGATCTCGCGGCTGCGGATGACCACATCAAGGTGATGCACCGTCTGGGCAAGGAAGGTCTCGGTGCGGCGTACCTCGCCGGTTTCGCCTGGGCCCTCGAGCACGGCTATGAGGTCGTCGTCGAGATGGATGCCGACGGCTCCCATCAGCCGGAGCAACTACCACGACTTCTCGACCAACTGCGTACCGCCGATCTCGTTCTTGGCTCGCGCTGGGTCGCGGGGGGCGGAACGGTGAACTGGCCGAAGAGTCGACAGTTCCTGTCGAAGGGCGGGAGTTTCTACACGCGAATGATGCTCGGAGTTCCGTTGCGCGATGTCACGGGCGGCTACCGCGCGTTTCGCGCAGACACCCTGCGCAAGCTTGACCTGCACGAGGTTGCCTCGCAGGGCTACTGCTTCCAGGTCGATCTCGCCTGGCGAGCGGTTCAGCGTGGCCTGGTGGTCAAGGAAGTGCCGATTACCTTCGTTGAGCGCGTGGCAGGCTCCAGCAAGATGAGCCAGAAGATCGTGGTCGAGGCACTGTGGCGTGTCACGGTGTGGGGTGTCGATGACAAGGTCACTCGAGTACGCAAGCGCACGCAGAAGCGGCGCGCAAGCAGTCGCTGATGTCACGTGCCAAGCTGATCGCGTTCGGCTATCCGATAGTCGAACTCATGGCCCTGTGGCTGGTGGCCCAGTGGATCGGCTGGGGGAGCGCGATCATCCTGCTGCTGCTCGGTATTCCTGTCGGATTCATCATCATGGGCAAGGCCTCCCGCAAGCGGCCCGTGTGGTTCCTGGCCGGACTCCTTGTGGCCATTCCGGGTTTCGTCACTGACATCATCGGGCTCGTGTTGCTGTTGCCGCCAATTCAGCGAACCCTTGAGCGTCGCGGACGTGCCTGGCTAGAAGCCAATGTCACGTTCCTGGATTTCTCCGGGGGAGCCGCGCAGATGCGCAGTCCGTACGACACGGGTGATGTCATTCCCGGCACCGTGATTCACGACGACGAACCCGGACATGACGAACCCGGACATGACGATGGCCCCCCTTTCGGGAGGCCATCGATCACTGGCTGATATTTATGCGGTTCGAGCGAGCTGGTGTTCCTCAGCCTCGAATTCGGCGTGAATCTCCGACAGGCGCTCGGCCATTAGCTTCTCCAGATCGGCAATGGTTCGCCTTTCCATGAGCATGTCCCAGTGGCTCCTGACGTGCTTGACAGGCGTGGTGTCGGGCTCGGCCATATTCGGGACGCTGTGCGCCGCATGGGCGGTCCGGCCGCAACGGCATGACCAATCCAGCGGGATGTCCTCAGCCTCGACGAAGAATGGCACGAGGGTCGCGTGGCCCTTCTCGCACTCGTAGCGAACGATGCAGCGCTCAGCGGGCTCGACGTTGTCATCTCGCTCGTAGCTCAGGGCTCCGAGACGGGTGCCTCGCATTGAGGTGTCCTGGATCATGGGAACTCCTTTCCTTGCATCGGGTGGTGCTTGTCATGTCTGACGAGCACGGGTTACCCGCGCGTTCCAGGTCGAAACCAGATCTGAACACCATTTACATGGTCTTTACTTTGGATCCCTCAAACTATGAGTAACCCCGATAACGTACATTATGTCAAATTGAAGAAGGCGCCCCGTGAGGGGAAATCCCCCACGGAGCGCCCTTGACGGATCAGGAACTGGCGAGCTCCTCCGGCCGCGGACAGCTGCACACAAGGTTGCGATCGCCGTACGCGCCATCGATGCGGCGTACTGGCGGCCAGTACTTGTCCATGCGCAGTGACTCGACCGGGAAGGCGCCCAGGCGGGCCGGATACGGGCTGGACCAATCGCCGATCAGGCAGTCAGCCGTATGCGGGGCGTTATGCAGGGGATTGTCGTCCAGGGGCCATGTACCCGCCGCAACGGCGTTGATCTCCCCCTTGATGGCGATCATGGCGTCGCAGAACCGATCGAGCTCGACGAGGTCCTCCGACTCGGTGGGCTCGACCATGAGGGTGCCCGCGACCGGGAACGACATCGTGGGCGCATGGAAGCCGTAATCGATCAGGCGCTTGGCGACGTCGTCGACCGTCACGCCGGTCTCAGCGGTGATCCCCCGGACATCCAGGATGCACTCGTGGGCTACGAGGCCATTGGCGCCCGTGTAGAGCACCGGGTAGTGATCCCTCAGGCGCTTGGCAATGTAATTCGCCGATGCAATGGCTACCTGAGTCGCCTTGAGGAGGCCCTCAGGACCCATCAGGCGGATGTAGGCATACGGGATGGGCAGGATTGCCGCACTGCCCCAGGGAGCTCCGCTCACGGGGCCGACACCGCCGTCGACGTCCCCTCTGCCACTCGGCCCGCATTCCGGACGCAGAGGGTGTGAAGGCAGGTAGGGAGCCAGATGCGAGCGAACCGCAACGGGGCCGACACCCGGACCACCTCCGCCGTGCGGGATGCAGAAGGTCTTGTGCAAGTTCAGATGCGAGACGTCGGCACCGAATTTGCCCGGCTTGGCCAGACCGACGAGGGCGTTGAGGTTCGCGCCATCGACGTAGACCTGTCCCCCGGCGTCATGCACCATGGCGCAGATGTCTGTCACGGCCGTCTCGAACACACCGTGGGTCGACGGGTAGGTGATCATCAGCGCGGCGAGATCAGCTGAGTGCGCATCGATCTTGGCGCGGAGATCATCGACGTCGACATTGCCATTGTCATCGCACGCGACCACGACCACCTTCATGCCTGCCATGACTGCACTGGCCGCATTCGTGCCGTGCGCACTGCTCGGGATGAGGCAGACATCGCGATGGGCGTCCCCATTCGCCAGGTGGTAGCCGCGAATGGCGAGAAGACCGGCGAACTCTCCTTGCGAGCCGGCATTCGGCTGAACGGAAACTGCGTCGTAGCCCGTGACCTCCGCCAGCATGCGCTCGAGGCTCTGAATCATGTCGACGTAGCCCGCCGCCTGATCAATAGGAGCGAAAGGATGAAGCGATGCGAACTCCGGCCATGTCACGGGTTCCATTTCCGTGGTGGCATTGAGCTTCATCGTGCATGAACCCAGCGGAATCATTGCCCGATCGAGTGCGATGTCACGGTCGGCAAGCTTGCGCAGATAGCGCAGCATTGAGGTTTCGCTGTGATGCGTGTTGAAGACCGGATGCGACATGAACGGACTCGTGCGGCGCAGCACGTCGGGCACCTCGATATCGGCACTCACGACCAGCGAGTTGCTGGATGGTGCCGCTCCCCCGACCACGGCGGCGAACGCGGCGAGCAGATTGCCGACATGAGCATCGGTGGTGACTTCGTCGGTGGTGACACTGATGGTGTCAGCATCAATCAGGCGGATATTGATTCCGCGATCGAGCGCCGCGGTCACGAGAGCAGCGGCATTACCTCGCGAGCTGAGGCGAACGGTGTCGAAGAATGAACCCTCCCCTGGCGCGAGACCGAGAGCGGCTGCACCCGCGGCGATGGTGCGCGCATGGCGATTCACGCGCAATGCGATCTCCGTGAGACCTGCCGGGCCGTGGTAAGCGCCATACATCGAGGCGATGACGGCGAGGAGAACCTGGGCAGTGCAGATATTGCTCGTGGCCTTCTCGCGGCGGATGTGCTGCTCGCGAGTCTGCAGTGCGAGTCGGTAGGCAGGATTGCCGTCGGCGTCGACACTGACGCCGACGAGGCGCCCGGGCATGCTGCGCTCGAGCCCGGCGCGCACTGACATGAAGCCTGCATGCGGCCCGCCGAAGCCCATCGGCACGCCAAAACGCTGCGCGGAACCGACGACAACGTCGGCGCCCCACTCCCCCGGCGGAGTCAGCAAGGTGAGGCCGAGCAGATCGACGGCAGCAATGACGAGTGCCTTGCGGTCATGAGCTGCGCTGGCAACCTCGCGTAGATCGCGCACTTCACCGGAGGTTCCGGGGTAACTCAGCAGGATGCCACTGAAATCACCGTCCGGAAGTGGCTGCGTGACATCGATGATCTCCACGATCGCGCCTAGCGGTTCTGCGCGAGTCTGGAGCACGGCGATGGTCTGCGGATGCGTATCGGAATCGACCAGGAATCGCATGACGTTCTTCGGACCGCTGCGGAAGGAAATCGCCATAGCCTCCGCCGCGGCAGTCGGCTCGTCCAGCAATGACGAGCCCGCGACTGGGAGACCGGTGAGATCCTCGATGAGAGTCTGGAAGTTCAGAAGCGCCTCGAGTCGACCCTGGGAGATTTCTGGTTGGTAGGGCGTATAAGCGGTGTACCACGCCGGACTCTCCAGCACATTTCGCTTGATAACGCCAGGGATGATCGTGTCGGTGTAGCCCAGCCCGATCATTGAAGTGACAACGCGGTTGCGCGAGGCAATCTCGCGAAGCTCGGCGGTCACTTCGGGTTCGGTGCGCCCTGCCGGGATCTCCAGTGCTTCGCGCCATCGAATAACACCTGGAACGACTGCATCAGTCAGGGCATCGAGACTGTCGTAGCCAATCGCATCGAGCATGCGGGTAAGTGCCTGCTCATCAGGGCCAATGTGGCGATCGATGAACGGACTGCTGGGTGTCGACGGCATTGCTGACCTCTCGGGCGCATCGGGTTAGCGGCCACGGCGTGGCCACTCTCCCCCTCTGTCTTCCGCGCACCGCGCGACCTGAGAGCTTCACCGCTTACGCGGTTTTCACCGTCGGTGGGGAATTTCTTCCCGCCTTCCAGAGATGCCTTCCCCACACGGTCCGGTTGCCTGAGAGATTGTCGGGGAGACTTGCTCCTTCGGCGCTGACTCTGCTCGTGCAGTTCAGCTCTCCCGTGCAGGGTCGATCAGCCCTCAAAGCCTATCGGCTGAGGGCGAAAACGCTCGGTGGACTAGCTGGCGGCGCGGCGGGCGCGGCGGGCGGCCAATTCATCGCCGGCCGTGGGCGGAACGGAGACCTCGCCATCAGGATTCTCTCCGGGCAACGTGGCCAGGGTTCCTTCAACCTCACGCCAGACGCTACCGACGGCAATGCCGAACACGCCTTGGCCGCCGCGCACCAGGTCGACCACTTCGTCCGCGCTGCGGCACTCGTAGATGCTCGCCCCATCGCTCATCAAGGTGATGCGGGAGAGATCGTCTCCCCCGCGCTTGTCGAGGTGCTCGACTGCTGCGCGGATGTTGGGCAGGGAGACTCCGGTGTCGATCAGGCGCTTGACGATGCGAAGGATCAGGATGTCGCGGAAACCGTATAGACGTTGGGTTCCGGAGCCGCTCGCGTCGCGGATCGAGGGGGTAACGAGGCCGGTGCGGGCCCAGTAGTCGAGTTGACGGTACGTGATGCCGGCGGCGGCACATGCGATCGGGCCGCGGTATCCGATATTCGCAGGCAGGGGCCGCAATTCGGCGTCGTCGAAGAGTGCGCTCTGACCTGACACGGACTCGTTGTCGCTGACGTTCATTCGGCCTCCTGGTGAGACGACTCTCCCACACCAGCCAGCGCGGGGGAAGTCGCGGTATTTGCTGTTACGGAAGTTACGCAAGTGAAACTCGAGGGTCAATTCGAGGAGCGGCGTGTCGCGGACGTAAGTCTGAGCCTGTACTTGAGGGTTCGAGTGGGTCTTACGAGAGCTCGCCGAAGTCCTCGGGAGATACCTGATCGAGGAATTCGCGGAATTTCTCGACTTCGTCCTCGGCGGGGATCTCGGCATCAGGAATATCGATCCCGGCCTCATCCAGAAGGGTGTCGTCGCCCCAGATCGGGATGTGGGTGCGCAGGGCGAGGGCGATGGCGTCAGAGGGTCGGGCGCTGACCTCGATGCCGCTGGCGAAGTGCAGCGTGGCGAAGAAGACGCCGTCCTTCAGGCCTGTGATGCGCACCTCGGTCAGGGGCGAACCCACAGCCTCCAGGACGCTGGTGAACAGGTCGTGAGTCAACGGCCTCGGTGGCACGACTCCCTGCTGGGCAAAGGCGATAGCGGTTGCCTCCACGGCACCCACCCAGATCGGGAGATAGCGCTCCCCTTCGGTCTCGCGAAGTAAGACGATGGGATTGTTGGAGGGCATCTCCATTCGGACGCCGACTACCTCGAGAGCTCGCACCTGGTCAGGATACGCGGGATCAGGCCTTGCCACCACGCACGAGTTCGGCCCTGAGCAAAGCGGCGTGAAGTTGGACGAAGAGAGCCGCCAATTCGCGGATGACTTCCTGGGCCCTGGCCCGGGCGTCCTTGTCGCGCGGCTGGCTGAATGGGGTCGCAATCTGCTCGACAAGGCCGCTCTCGCGGTCGGCCACGACTCGGAAGCTCTTGAGGTGACGGGGCTCGACTCCGAACTCGCTGAGCCTGGACACCACAGAGCAGATCGCCAGGGCATCCTCGTCGTAATGCCCGGTCGGGTTTGCCCAGACGAGGCCGAAGGACTCCAGTGATGCGACCGTGGCCTCGGGCAGATCAGTTGCCTCGGCCAGCTCTCCGCGCGTCATGCGCACCTTGCCGGCGCCCGGCCGGAAGTCATCGGCGCGCATGCCGGTGCCGGCTGTGGGGATCACGGCCTCGGGCTCACTCGGATTCTCCAGGTGCTCGCGAATCACCTTGAGAGGAAGGTATTGATCGCGCTGCAGCGTAAGAACCTTGCGCAGCTGTTCAAGGTCATACTCGGTGAATCGGCGATACCCGGTGGGGGTGCGCTCGGGAGTAACAAGGCCTTCGGTCTCGAGAAATCGGATCTTGCTGATTGTGACGTCGGGGAATTCCTTGCGAAGTAGCGACAGAACTTCGCCTATGCTGATCGTTCCCACCACGATGGGGGTGTTGCGCTCCCCCGTGTTGCCGGAGGGCATCAGACGGCGTCGCTCACGAGAAATGCGAAACGGAACTTGCCGATCTGCAATTCATCCCCACCTGCCAGGCGAACATCATCGACACGCTTGCGGTTGACGTACGTGCCATTGAGACTTCCCGCGTCACGTACGCTCCATCCCTCTGCTCCATGCCGTAGCTCCGCATGCCGGCGGCTGACGGTGATGTCATCAAGGAAGACATCGGACTCAGGAGTGCGTCCGATGGACACGGTCGTCGAGTCAGCTGAAAGCGGATACTCGGTACCCTCGCCAGGGCCACGTCGCACGACAAGAATCGCGGACCCACGAGGAATGCCAGAGCTGATGCCTGCACCTACCGCCGTGATCGGACCCGAAGGGTCGACCGGCTTCATGATGATCGACGTCATCGAGCCCGTGTGGTCACGAGCATCGGTCGGGCGGCCGCAACCCGCGCAGAAGTGATCGTCAGTCTCGAGGACATGACCGCACTGCTGGCAGGTGGACATGATCAGTGACCCTTCTCAACCAATTCCTGGTACGCGGCTGCCGTAAGCAGTGCGTCGAGTGAGCTCGCGTCAGTGGGGCGCACTTCGATGAGCCAGCCCTCGCCATACGGATCGGAATTCATGAGTTCGGGGTTTGCGTCGAGCGCGTCATTGCGAGCGACAACCTCTCCGCTGACCGGTGCGTAGATGTCACTGACGCTCTTTGTCGACTCGACCTCGCCGCATGTGTCACCGCCGTTGACAGACTCCCCGACGGCGGGAGCCGAGACGTAGACGATGTCGCCGAGGGAATCCTGGGCGTAATGCGTGATGCCGATACGGACGTTTCCGTCGGCGCCGGTACGCACCCACTCGTGCTCAGCGGTGTAGCGAAGATCCTCGGGGTACATCAACACTCCAGTCCAGTCGTCGTGAAGGAACTCTAACGCACAGGTGCAGTGAGCCCAGGGCTGCCGGAGCCCAGTGATCGGGCAATGGCGACGTACGAGATTCCGGCCCACCAGTAGAGGCCGACACCCCAGGTGGCGAAGGCCCAGCCCAGGGCTGAGGTCCAGGTACCCAAGGAGCCTG
>CALFIA010000089.1 GCA_937876275.1 uncultured Actinomycetes bacterium
GTCGAGTCCGATCTCGACGTCAATGACGAGGATCTCGAGCTCGACACCCTCGTACCTGACTCTCCCAACCAGCCGTATGACATGCACCGCATCATCGAGCACCTGCTCGACGACGACGAGTTCCTCGAGACACAGCCACTGTTCGCCCCGAACATCATCTGCGGCTTCGGTCGCATCGAAGGCCGATCGGTGGGCATCGTGGCGAATCAGCCGATGCAGTTCGCCGGCACGCTCGATATCGACGCCTCCGAGAAGGCCGCACGCTTCGTGCGCACCTGCGATGCGTTCAACATTCCGGTGCTCACCCTCGTCGACGTTCCGGGCTTCTTGCCCGGCACCGATCAGGAGTGGAACGGCATCATCCGCCGTGGCGCCAAGCTGATCTACGCATACGCCGAGGCCACCGTTCCCCTCGTCACCGTCATCACTCGCAAGGCTTACGGCGGCGCGTACGACGTCATGGGCTCCAAGCACCTCGGCGCCGACATCAACCTGGCGTGGCCGACCGCGGAGATCGCCGTCATGGGCGGCCAGGGTGCAGTCAACATCTTGTATCGCAAGGAGCTTGCCGCTGCTGACGATGCAACTGCAGAGCGAGCGCGCCTGCTCGACGAATACAAAGACACTCTTGCCAACCCGTACATGGCTGCTGAGCGCGGCTACATCGATCGCGTGATATTGCCCCACGAGACTCGCGCCATGGTGACCCGGGCACTTCGCGCACTTCGCAACAAGCGTGAGTCGCGACCGCCGAAGAAGCACGGGAACATCCCGCTGTAAGCGGGAGAGTCACATGGCAGATAACGAGTCGTCGCAACCCGTGCTTCGCGTGATCTCGGGCGATCCCACGCCCGAAGAACTCGCCATCATTCTCGCGGTCGTGTCGGCGCGCACCAGTGCGGTAAAGCCGAGTGCACCACAGCGCTTGAGCCTGTGGGCAAGCAAGGGTCGCCAGACCCGGCCGTCACTCGGTGCGGGCTTCGGCTCGTGGCGCGCCTCGAGCATGCCGCGCTAGAAGATGCCCACTCTCGTCCTCGCCTCGGCCTCGCCTGCGCGTAAGAGGCTGCTCACTGATGCCGGCATCACCCCCGTCATCAGAGTCAGTGACGTCGACGAGCGTGCGATCGAGATCGAGATGCCTCATGCCTCACCCGCAGAGCTCTGCCTTGAACTCGCGCGCGCGAAGGCTCGCGCCGTTGCCACCGAGTTCATTGATGATCCCGACACCATCGTGATCGGCTGCGATTCCGTACTCGACATCGATGGAGTTGCCTTCGGCAAGCCTGAGGATGCGGCGACCGCGAAGTCACGATGGCAGCAGATGTCCGGTCGCGAGGGAATCCTGCGCACCGGCCACTGGGTTATTCGCGGCACCGACGAAGTGGGCGAGGTTGCCAGCACCACCGTCGTGCACGGCGTCCTTACTGATGCGGAGATCGATGCGTACATCGCCACCGGTGAGCCACTTCAGGTGGCCGGCGGCTTCACTCTCGACGGCCTTGGCGCCCCGTTTGTCGAGCGCATCGAGGGCGATCCGTCGAACGTGATCGGACTCTCGTTGCCCCTGCTGCGAGCGATTCTGACCCGCCTGGGCGTGACTTGGCCGAGCCTGTGGTGATCTTCACAGCAGGCACTCGGCCCCGGCCCGCCATCTGACCCCCTGACCCTGGAATTACTCAATAAACTGCAGTGCCGGATGAGAATCCGGTCCCGAAAGAAGGAGCCCCGTGCGCACCGTTCTCATCGCCAACCGTGGTGAAATCGCTATCCGCGTCATTCGCGCCTGCCGTGACGCAGGGCTCCAGTCCGTTGCGGTCTACGCCGAGCCTGATCGCGATGCGCTGCACGTGCGCCTGGCCGACCAGGCCATCGCTCTGGGCGGCAACACTGCTGCAGAGAGCTACCTCGTCATCGACAAGATCATCGATGCCGCGAAGCAGTCCGGCGCCGATGCGATTCACCCCGGTTACGGCTTCCTCTCCGAGAACGCTGATTTCGCGCAGGCCGTGATCGACGCCGGCATTACCTGGATCGGTCCGTCACCCGACGCAATCCGCTCACTCGGCGACAAGGTTTCCGCTCGTCACATCGCTCAGCGCGCGGGTGCACCGCAGGTTCCCGGCACCCCCGACCCCGTCAAGGATTCCGGCGAGGTTGTCGAGTTCGCGAAGAAGCACGGTCTTCCGGTTGCCATCAAGGCAGCCTTCGGTGGCGGCGGCCGCGGCCTGAAGGTTGCCCGCACCCTTGAGGAGATCCCCGAGCTCTACGACTCCGCAGTGCGCGAGGCCATCGCCGCCTTCGGCCGCGGCGAGTGCTTCGTCGAGCGCTACCTCGACAACCCGCGTCACGTCGAGACTCAGTGCCTCGCCGATAAGCATGGAAATGTCGTGGTTGTCTCCACTCGCGATTGCTCGTTGCAGCGTCGTCACCAGAAGCTCGTTGAGGAGGCGCCCGCGCCGTTCCTCTCGCAGGCTCAGCTCGATGAGCTCTACTCGTCATCGAAGGCAATCCTCAAGGAGGCCGGCTACTACAACGCCGGCACCTGCGAGTTCCTGGTCGGTGTTGACGGCACCATCTCGTTCCTCGAGGTGAACACTCGTCTGCAGGTCGAGCACCCGGTTACCGAAGAGGTCGCCGGCATCGATCTCGTGCGCGAGCAGTTCCGCATCGCTGAAGGCGGCGTCATCGACTACGCCGACCCGGTGCTTCGCGGCCACTCGATCGAGTTCCGCATCAACGGCGAGGATCCCGGTCGCGGCTTCCTGCCCGCCCCGGGCGCACTCACTGTCTGGAATCCGCCGAGCGGCCCGGGCGTGCGCGTCGACACCGGCTTCCAGGCCGGCGACGTCATCGGTGGCAATTTCGACTCACTGCTCGCCAAGCTCATCGTCACCGGTCGCGATCGCCAGGAAGCCCTGGAGCGCTCACGCCGTGCACTCGATGAATTTCAGATCGACGGCATTGCAACTGCGTTGACTTTCCATCGTGAGGTCGTGCGCGACCCAGCATTCGCCCCGGCGAATCCCGATGAGGCATTTACGGTTCACACCCGCTGGATCGAGACCGAGTTCAACAACACGATCCCTGCCTACTCAGGCGCCGGGGCCGAGATCGACGAGCCGGCGGCTCGCGAATCGGTCGTGGTCGAGGTCGGCGGCAAGCGCATCGAGGTCACCCTCCCCGCGGGTCTGGGTGCCAGCTCAGGTGGCGGTAGCAGCAAGGCTGCTGGCCCCAAGAAGCGCGGCGGCAAGAAGGCCGGCGGTGGAGCCACCGGTGACTCGCTCACTGCCCCCATGCAGGGCACGATCGTCAAGGTCGAGGTCGAAGAAGGCCAGGTGGTCGCTGCAGGTGATCTCATCGTCGTGCTCGAGGCCATGAAGATGGAACAGCCGCTCACCGCTCACAAGGCCGGCACGATCACCGGGCTGAACGCCGAAGCGGGCACCACCGTGCCGACCGGCACTGTCTTGTGCGAGATCAAGGACTAACAGCGCACTTCACGTCGAAGGGCCGACACCCACTGGGTGCCGGCCCTTCTGCTGTCGTGATTACTCCGCCGCAGGCGGTGCGCCTTCCATCTGCCGGAGCAGCGCAATGCGATCAGCCAAGGGCGGATGCGTGTCGAACATCGACTTCGACTTGCCGTCGAGTGGTGACTCGATCCAGACATGTGCGACAGCGGTCGACTTCTGGTGCACGACAGTGTTGTCGGCAGCAAGCGTCTCAAGCGCGCGGCGCAGCCCGGTCGGATTTCGGGTGAACTGAACTGCAGTCGCGTCGGCGAGCGCCTCGCGCTTGCGCGAGATCGCAGCGCGAAGCAAGAGCGCAGCGATGGGTGCCAGGATGATGATCACGAGCGACACCACGACAGCAATCGGATTGCTGTCGTTGTCGCGGCGGGAGAAGAACGCCATGCGAGCGCCCATATCAGCCAGAATCGCAAGTAAGCCTGCGGTCGTCGCTGCGACGGCCATGACCAAGGTGTCGCGATTGCCGACATGCGCCATCTCGTGCGCAGCAACGCCCTGGAGTTGCTCGCGGTCCATCTTCTCGAGGATGCCCGTCGTGAAGGCAATCACCGCGTGCTCGGGATCACGGCCGGTGGCAAAGGCATTCGGTGCCGGGTCCTGCACGATCGCAACCTTGGGCATCGGTAGACCTGCAGCAATGCAGACTTCTTCAACGAGATTGTAGAGCTGCGGGGCGTCCTCATGCGAGATCACCTTGGCCTGGGTCATGGCCAGCACCAGAGAATCAGACTTCCAGTAACTCGTCCAGACACCAATCAGTGAGATACCGACAGCGATTGGAACCAGCAGATACGCATTGAAGTTGAGCAGCGTTCCCGCTGCCCAGACGAGAGCGACGACCGCGACAAACATCGCACCGAGCAGGAACCAGGTCTTGCGCCTATTCGATGACTGCTCGGCCTTGAAGGAGACCGCCATGTCGACTAGAAGGTGACGGTCGGGGCGTTGCGATCAGCCTCGTTGGGCACCTCGTAGAACTCGCGCTTGGTGACCTTGGCCATTCCAGCGAACAAGTTCGTGGGGATGCTGACGATGAGAGTGTTGATCGTGCGCACCGCATCGTTGTAGTACTGACGCGCGAAGGCGATCTTGTTCTCGGTGGCCGACAGCTCTTCTTGCAGCGACAGGAAGTTCGCCGATGCCTTGAGGTCGGGGTAGGCCTCAGCGACAGCGAGTAGTCCACGAAGT
>CALFIA010000090.1 GCA_937876275.1 uncultured Actinomycetes bacterium
TCAGATCGCGCCAGGTGCGAGAAACCTCGATGCGTTACCTGCGCCCGCGAAACAAGGATCACCAGGCAAGACCATCGCCATTGTGATCATGGCCGTCGTCATCGTGGCGCTGCTGCTCGTTATTGCATCGAAGTAGACGTTAGTTGTAGCTCACGCATTAGTTCCAGGACGTGTAGTAGCCGCCCGGGCAGAAGCTGCCCTGCTTGAAGATCGCATATTTGGCACCAGGGCCAGGCTTGCAGCTATTGAACGATTACGTGTGGCCAGTTGGGCAGGTGCCGATCTTGGGCAGAATCTGCGGGCGCTGACTTGCCGTTAGTCCGCGATTCATCAGATTCGACTAGTGACGTTCATAGACTCCGCGGATGCTGCCAGGAGTGCTTGAGCCTCGAGGACGGCGGCGGAAAGAATGAACGCGGTCAGAGTCGAATTCGCTATCGACGCAGCTTGCCGGAGCACCGCCAGCTCATCAGAGGTGGCTCGCAGGTTGATGCGCTGACTACGTGGAGAAGTACTCGTCATTCGAAATTGCCCCCTTGGTTTCGACCCGGCAGCCCGGAGGAGAAGTTCACCCGAGCGACCTCACCGTGACAGGGGGGTCTGACATTGTCGGAATCGCGAAACCCATTGAGTGCCAACGGATATCCGTACTCACGTACGACACGGGTGTAGTTCACTGCACCTATGAACTGTTGCATCATCTAGGTGAGGTTCCAAAGCCCGCAGCGACGGCCCGCGCTCGTGAATCTCGATAAGCGAGAAAGTCGGACTCCATGGATAGCGTGGCGGTACTAAGTGAAAAGGACGGGAACTGCATGTACGACTACTACTCGAACTGGCGCACTGACACATTCGAGTGCGAGTGCGGATGGAGCGGCACTGGCAGTCAGCTCGCTGTCGAGGCCTTCGACGGTCTATTCGAAATCCACTGCCGCAGCTGCGACCACAAGTTTGGGCTCATCTGCTACCCGGGCCTAGCCGAGACCGAGGAGGCCGCTGCCCGCGGCGTTCCCGAGGCGATTGCCGCTCTGCCTCGCCTCGAAGCCATCAAGGACAGCCAACGCACGATCGCTGAGTCCAGGGAGCGCATCGCCACCCTGCCCGATTTCGAGGGTGACGAGCTCACCTTCACCTGTGCCGTCGAAGGGGGTGAGAGCCTCAACCCCGAATTCCTCGTGCTCTGCCATGGGGGCATCGAGATCTACCGCGAGAGATCAGGTTTCGAATGGTGGAG
>CALFIA010000091.1 GCA_937876275.1 uncultured Actinomycetes bacterium
CCGACGGCTCGCAGGTTCTTCCACAGCGCATTCAGATCAACGCGGGCATCCTGGTGATCATCGACGTGCGCCGCGAAGTACGCAACGTCTTCGGCATCGAGACCAAGGAAGGTCATCTCGGCATCGACCTCGTTGGCCGGAGTCAGAATCAGCTGCGCAGAGGTATCAGTGACGAGCATCGGGCTGGTGCCCTCGCACACCCACATCACCTGGGATGCGGGGTCTGCGCGCCGCTCCCCCTGCCAGGCCTCATCGGAACGGAACTGTGCCGCGCGATCCAAGGTGCCACGCGCGAGGATGAGGGTGGAGAGAAGACTGCGGTCGGTCACCTACCGAGCCTATTGCCGCTCGTTCATCCGTGCGCCGTTGCGGAGGTCAAGGTGACCTACGTGACACGATGCAGGCGTGAACAACGTCTTTATCCGGCAGCTCACCGGCATTCGCTTCATCGCTGCTGCCTGGGTGTTGCTCTACCACCTGCAGGGTCCGCTCAACACGCTCGGACTCCTCGGCATCCCGGTCTTCGGCGATGTGCTGCGCGTGGGTCGCCTCGGCGTTGATCTCTTCTTCGCACTCTCCGGCTTCATTCTCACTCACACCTACCTGACCCGGCTTGGGCCAAAACTCAAGGCACGTGGCACGGTCGACTTCTGGTGGCTTCGACTTGCACGCGTGTACCCCGTGCACCTGGTGATGCTGGTGATCGCCGGCATCGCTGTCGTCGCTCAGGCCAAGGTCACCGGTGATGCTCTCGATCGCGACTGGCTGAACCCACTCGATTTCGGCAAGAACCTGCTGCTCGTGCAGGAGTGGGGCCCTAACCCGCAACGAGGCTGGAACTTCGTAGCGTGGTCACTGTCGATGGAATGGCTCGCCTACCTCATCTTCCCGCTGCTCATTCTCCTGATCTGGGTGTTCTACGAGCGTCTGCGTACCGGCTGGATCGTCGTGATCTGGTGCGTCGTCATGGCACCGCTCGTGATCTACGCGTTCACCACCGGCGACGCTTACTACACCTCGAACTGGGGCTCCACCTATCGCATCCTCACCGAGTTCACGGCAGGCGCTGTTACGTATCTCATCGTGCGCAGGCTCTTGCCCGATGGCTCCATCGACCCGCGACCGCGCGTCGAGAGGCTCGCGACAACGCTGTCGGCCGTGATGCCGCTGCTGGTGATTGCAGGCGCAGTCTTCCTCGGCAACCTTCCCGCTGCACAGCCCCTGCAGACGAATCTCGGCGCTGACGCCGAGCCACTGCCGCCGTACTACCACCTACTTCTCGTGCCGCTCCTGATCATCTGGATCGGCTCGCTTGCGCTTTCGCGCCGCGGCCTGGCTCGCACCCTCGGCACCCGCACCCTCGTACTCGGCGGCTTCATCTCCTACTCGCTCTACATGACCCATCTGGTGTGGTTCGGCCTGTGGCGCGCAGGGATGAAGGCCGTGGGGATCGATGGCGGCGTGCTCTACGCAGCCGGGTTCATTGCCCTTGTTGTCGGTGCGCTTGTCATCGCCTGGCTGATGTGGAAGTTCGTCGAGGAACCCGCGCGCGAATGGATGCGTACGTTGGTGGGTGCTCGTCGGACCCCGACGGAGGAGGCCGGCGAGAAGATCGCACCGATTGAGAGCGCCGAGCCCGTGATCGTCAGCGAGGATCCAGCAGCACCTGGAGATCAGGGAACGACTCGGGCCTGATCAGCCTCGACTCGGACACGAGATAGAAGGCCGCATCGATCTGCTCGAGCGGAACTCCCTCGAGCTGCGACCACGCAAGGCGATAGATCGCCAGCTGCATCGGATCAAGGCCGCGCCCTGAGCCGGTCTTCCAGTCGATGACATCGAAGCGATCACCATCAGCGAAGACTGCATCGATCCGACCGCGCACCACGCGGCCACCGAGCACCAGCGAGAAAGGTCGCTCAATGGCCACCGGCTCGCGATCGGCGAACTCGCTGGCCTCGAAGGCGGCCTTGAGATCGGCGAGTGCCTCATCGGAGACGATCTCGTGATCGGCGGCACCCGGAAGATCATCGGGATCAAGAAGCGACTGCTGGCCGAAACGGGTCTCGACCCAGGCATGGAAATCGGTACCGCGACGTGCCTGGGGCGCTGGCGCACTCGGCATTGGGCGGAGGATGTCGATGGCCAGGCCGTCCGGGTCGGTCAACGCGCGCATCAGCGCGCTGGCCGACATCGACTCGGGGGCGCGCACGGTGATCTCGGCAGCATCGCGTGCGGCGAGTTCGGCGATCAGTGAGTCGATCTGGGCATCCCAGCGTGCGACGCGATCACGGTCGGTGCCGTCGAGCCCGGCGGGAATCTCCGCTGACGGCTTGGCTGCACGCACTCGCTTCATTGACTCGAGCAAGGCTGCCTGCCGCAGTGGATCGCGTGCAGGTGGCCACGCGACCGAGGAGACCCCGAGCGCTGGGTTCGCGGCATCATCATCGGGCTTGGGTGCCCAGGTGATGATCTCGCCATCGCCACCTTCGCAGGCGTCGTGCACGGATTCGAGGAATCGGCTCGGGCCACGCGGGTTGACCTGAGTCGGCCCCCACCAGTGACCTGTGACGGTGAGCGAATACTCGGCGCGAGTGAAGGCGACGTAGGCCAGGCGCTGGCTCTCGAGATCCTCGATCGCTCGCAGCTCCTTCTTGTATGCCGTTTGCTCCTTCGCCTTCGGCGAATTACTTCCGTTGGGGTACGAGCAGAGTTCGTCAGTGGAATCCTCGCGCAGCGGCCAGGGCACGACATGGGGGTTGGAGATCCAGGCCGGCCGTGCGTTCGCGGACGGGAATGAGCCGGTGCTGACGAACGGCACGAAGACGTGCTCGAACTCCAGGCCCTTCGACTTGTGCACGGTCATCAGCTGCACCTGGTGCGAGCGCGAGGCGAGATCCATCTTGAGATCAACATCGAAACGCTCGAGATCGCGCAATCGAGTCAGGAACGCGCCGAGGGTGAACTCGCCCTCGGCTTCACCGAAGGTCGAGGCCAGCGACATGAAGGTGCTCAGTGCGAACTGCTGCTGCTCCGCGATAGCCGGGTCAGCGAGCGAGACTTCAGTCTCGAGGCCCGTGACGTGCAGGATGCGCCCGATGAGCTCGGGCAGCGGCTCGCCAACCTGACGGCGCAGTGCGCGAATCCCACGACTCATCTCCGCGAAGCGCTCTAGGGCCTGCGGCGAGTAGCGATCTGCGTCGCCGGGATCATCAGCTGCATCAGGCAGTGAGATCGCCTCGACAGGGTCACTGCCCTTGACTGCTTCATCAAGGGCTTCGTCAACGTCAGTCACCTCGACGCGTGAACGACCGCCCGCAAGGAAGGCCGCGCGTTCACCGAGTGCAGCGAGATCACGTGGGCCGATCGCCCAGCGCGGGCCTGCCGCCAGACGAATGAAGGCGGCATTGGCGGTGGGCTCATGCAAGACCTGCAGGATGCTGCGCAGTTCGACGATCACGGGTTGCGCGAGCAGACCCGCCGCACCGACCAGCTGCGTGGGCACACCGCGCACGCGAAGTGCTGCATCGATCTCGGCGAGTTGATTGGAGGTCATCGCGAGAACTGCGATGCCATTCCAGTCGTTCTTCGCAGCGCCGATCTCGGTGATGCGATCGGCTACCCACTCGAGCTCTTCGGCATAAGTCTCGAAGAGTCCAGCACTGACGTGACCGGGGCCGCGGTTCGTAGCCTTTGCGGCGAGCGGCTCGACGCCGGCGTGCACATCGCGCAGCGGGCGTGCGACCTCGTTAGCGAGCGCGAGGATGCCCGGCCCTGAACGGCGGTTCTCGCTCAGCGAGTAACGCTGGGCTTTTGCACCGTTGGCCTTCGGGAAGTGCTCGACGAAATCCTCGATATTCGACACGCTCGCCCCGCGCCAGCCGTAGATGGCCTGGCACGGGTCGCCCACCGCAGTAACGGCGTGACCATCACCGAAGATCTCCTGCAACAGACGGCGTTGGGCAATCGAGGTGTCTTGGTATTCATCGAGCAGCACGATGGCGTATTGCTCGCGTAGTGCTGCAGCGACTTCGGGGAAGGTGCGCACGATCTGCAGGGCCAGGCGAATGTGGTCAGCGAAGTCGTGCACATCGCGCTCGGCCTTCAGCGCCCGCCATTCGAGCACCAACTCAGCCAGCACCATGCGTTCACGGCAGGTATCGACCAGCTCATGCCATGACTTCTGTCGCTCGTCGAAGCTCTCGAGATGTGCGATGAGATCTCGATCGTGCTCGATCAGCAACGACGGGGCGATATCGAGCTCGGCAAGCTCATCATCGAGACGCAGCAATGCCGTGGTGGCCTTGGCCGGCGACTTGCCGAGCACGCCCAGCGGCAATGATGTCGTGCAGATGAGCCGGTAGGCCAACTGCTCGCGCGCACCGTCGCCCAACAGCAACGAATCGGGCTCACGGCCGAGGCGCAAACCGTGCTCACTGATGAGCCAGGAGGCAAAGGAATGATAGGTCGAGGCGAAGGGATCACTGTCGATTGCTTCGTCATCGATGTCGACATCGTCGACCGGTGCGACAAGACCGAGATCGCGCACACGAGCGACATCGCGACGGAAGGAGTCGAGGAGATTGCCGGCTGCCTTGTTGGTGAAGGTCAGGCCCAGCACCTGTTCGGGACGCACATAGCCGCCACCGACGAGCCAGGCCACACGCGCTGACATCGAGGTGGTCTTACCCGAGCCTGCGCCCGCCACGATGACTGCAGGTTCCATCGGTGCACTGATGGCGGCCCACTGCTCATTACTGACCTCGAAGCCGAGGATGTCGAGCAGTTGCGCGCGGGTGAGATCGCTCATGTGATCACCGGCAATCCCTCGGACTGCGCCGGGCAGGCCGTGCGATACGCGCAGCGCTCGCAGTGCTGATTGCGACGTGCCTCGAAATTCTCGGAGCGAATGACCTCAGCCGCCTCGCCGAGCTTGATCTCGACCCACGTGGGCGACTCACTCGGCAACGCCGGTTGCATCTGCACCTGCGGTGCATCGGACTTTGATGACTCGGCCTTGCGCAACTGCACTAGACCCGCGCCGCCGACTCCACCTGCCGGGTCACCGTCGATGCCGTGCTCGCGCACGAACAATTGGTAGACGCCGAGCTGCGCATGCTCGGGGATCTCCTTGGTAGCCGGCGGGTACTTCATGTTCTTGAGGTCAATGACCACGAGATCGCCCTGCATGTTGCGCTCAAGTCGGTCGAGGGAGCCGCCGAGTACAACATCAATCGTGCCGCCGTCAGGCGAGGGAACGCTCAGCGTTGCGCCGGCATTCAATTCTGTGCCGACGAGTTCGCGGTCGTGGCGCAGGTGATACTCGATGAAGCGCGAGATAGCGGTGCGCGCCTCGGCGCGATCGGCCTGCGATTGCCATGGCGCCTCGAAACGCAGTTCATGCCACACGCGATCGATATAGGAATCGACGGAGTCGAGATCAGCAGGCAGTTGCTCCTTGCCGATGAAGTCCGCAACCGCATGCACGACCGAGCCGAAGCGAGTCGAGGGCGGGCGCGGGGTCTCGGCCTTGGCCTCTTTCTCCAGGAACCACGCCAACGGGCACTCGAGAACGGATTCGAGGCCACTACCTGAGAGCCCGACGGGCTTCTCGAGTGATCGCACAGGCCCCGCACCTTCAGTGATCTCACGGGTCGACCACCACTGCGCGGGATCAGCCAGCGGCACGCGCGCGTACCCACTGCTGTCGCGCACCTCACCCAGTGCGGCAAGGCGCGAGGCCGCCGCCTCGACGAGCTCGGGCGATGAATCAGGATTGACCAGTACCTCGCGCAATTCGGCGACAAGGCCGTCGAGGGAGAGGCGGAACCGAGGCCGCACCGTGCACGGGATTGTCTCGACTGCCCCCGCCGCCTGAAGCTCGGCGATAAAGCGACTCGGACGATCGCCCTCGCCGGCCTTCGCATCGATCGTCGCAATGGTCAGGTACGTGCGCGCTCGCGTGACGGCGACATAGAAGAGGCGACGCTCCTCGGCGAGGATCTCCGATGGCCGCGCTGCCGCGCCGAGCCCTTCTGGCGTGAGCTGCTCAGCCTGCAGAAGGGAACCGCGCGCCCGTAGGTCGGGCCACAGGCCCTCTTCTGCACCGACTACCCAGACGGCGTCCCATTCGAGACCCTTGGCGCGATGCACGGTGAGCAGGCGCACCGCATCACTGCGTGCCGCGCGTTCGGCCACCGGCTCAGCCGCGATGTGCTGCTCATCAAGGGACGACAGGAATACATCGATGCCCACGACACCCGCACGACGATCGGAGGCACGCTCGGCGGTCTCGAACAGCGCCATCACCGCATCGAGGTCATGATCTGCAGTTCGCGAGCCATGCAGGGCCGCAGTGCGCAGGCGCTGCGGCCAGCCGTGCGCATGCCCACCGGGAATCTCGCCGTTCCATAGTGACCACAGCACCTCTTCAGGTCGCGCACCATTCGCCACGAGCAGGTGGGCGCGGCGCAGCAAGGTGCCGAAGGCCTGTAGTTGGCGATCGATGCGGTCACCGTCAATAGAGACCGATGTGGCATCGCCTCGAATGAGCTCGACGAGCATCGAGGCAAGGAGATCTTCCGATGACGGCACAGGAGCGCCGGGGTTCTCATCGCGGACGCGCTGACGGAGCACACGACCAATGCGGCGGATATCGGTGGCATCGAGCCCGCACATCGGCCCGGACAGAGCGTCGAGGGCATCGGCGGGACGAATGCGTCGTGGATGCGCACACAGCCGCACGCCTTGCAACAGCGCTGCCACGGCGGGCTCACTGCGCAGCGGGATCTCGTCTGCAGCCACTGCGACCGGAATGCCATCAGCCAGCATGGCGCGCTGCACCGCAGCGAGCTGCCCGCCCGTGCGCACCAGCACCGCCATCTGCGACCAGTCGAGACCGTGATCGATATTCATCTCGCGAATCTCGCGTGCGATATGAATCGCGCGCGAGGTCTCGCCGTCATAGGTCGTGACTCGCACAGGCGGAGTTGCGGCGTTCTCGTCGGCGAGCTGCGGATTGCGATGGAGACGTTGCTGCTCGACGGGAAGGCCGGCGTGCAGGCGATCGCCAATCACCACGCGGGCGGCATCACGAATCGATCGACCGAAACGGCGCGTGTTGCGCAGCACGATGACCTCGGCTGGCGTGCCATCAGCGTGAGTGAACACCTGCGGGAACTCGAGGATGCCGCGCAGCTCGGCCCCACGGAAGCCATAGATCGCCTGATCGGGATCACCCACGGCAACAACCGAAGTACCCGGGCCGGCGAGGGCGGCGAGGAAGCGCACCTGAGCGGGGTCGGTGTCTTGGTATTCGTCGACATAGATGACGCGGTAGCGCGAGTGATACGTCGCGGCGATCGAATCGATGGCGAGGCGGTCAGTGGCGAGCTCCAGCAGTTCGCTGTAGGTCATGACCTCTTCAAGATCAGCAACGTCTTGCTCCTGGCTCGCCAGATGCCCGATGGCACTCCACGCAGGAATACCTGAACTGGCCGCGATCTCGCGCAGACGATCAGGGGTAATGCCTTGACCTGCCGCACGCGCAATCACTGCGCGCACTTCATTCGCGAAGCCCAGGGTCGACAGCGCCGCGGCAAGGTCGTCGGGCCATTCGATGACGCCGTCTTCGACGGAGCCGAGCAGCAGTTCGCGAATGCGGACGTCTTCCTCGGCGCCCGACATCAGGCGTGGCGAGAGCAGATAATCGTCGGCTGTCTCGCGGATGACTCCATAGGCAAAGGAATGGAAGGTGGCAACAGTAGGCACCAGCCCGCCGCCGATGCGCGCCACGAGCCGGTCGCGTAATTCACCGGCCGCGCGCTTGCCGAAGGTGAGCACCAGAATTTCGGACGGAGCCAGGGGCGCGGCTGGTTCACTGAGGCGAGCGGCGACCGCTTCGACGATCGTGGTGGTCTTGCCGGTGCCCGGGCCTGCCAGCACGAGCAGGGGGCCCTGGGCATGGGCCACGACCTGAGCCTGCTCGGTATCGAGCACAGCGGGGGCGGCAGGCGGGATGGGGCTGAGATCGAGCAGGAAGCGGCTCGAGGGGGCGCCCGGCCCGGAAACTGCCCCCTTGGATGCGCCCATGGTGCATTGGTACCACGCCCGTCTGACACGATCTACCGGTGACGGTCGACCCGAGTGATGCCACCCAGGTCATCGAGGATGGCGTGGTCGAGCCGCGCCTGAGGCGTCCGCTCGATCTCGTCCGCTTCGTCATCGCCCTGGGCATTGCCGGCGTAACCCTCTTAATCGCCTACTTCGCGACCAGTACGACCGCCGGCCTGGATTCCGACATCGCCTCCGGAGTGCAGAACCTGCCAGGCCCGCTAGTGCTCATCCTGAACATCATCGGCGGCATCGGCACCCTCGGCCTGCCGATTGCCGCGGCGGTCATGCTGATCCTGCGCAAGCGACTGCGCCAGCTCTTCGACTCACTCGTCGCGATGCTCCTGACCGTCATCGTGCTCACCGCGACCTCGACGCTGATCTCGGCCTTCGGCAGCGCGCAGCTGATGGCCGCGCTGGCCGGCTCCCCCAACCCGAACAGCGTCTCTACAGCACCCATCCTCGGCGGCCTCATCGCGTTCGTCACCGTCAGTCGCCTGATGGTGCGCCGCCCCTGGAATGTGCTGAGCATTGCCGTCATCGGCTCGGTTATCGCTGTCACGGTGATCAGCTCGTCAATCGCCCTGGCCGGCATCGGCTTCTCCCTCGCGATCGGCTGGGCCCTCGGCCTGCTCACCCGCTACGTGGTGGGCACGCCGACCACGCGCCCCAATGGCTATGAGATTGCCGCGACTCTGGATCGCAACGGGTACCCCGTCACCACCCTTCGTGCGATCACGACGACCAAGCAAGGACGCCGCTACATCGCGACCACGCGCAGCGGTGGATTGCTGCGCGTGACCGTCTTCGACCGCGATCTCGAGGGCGCTGGCCTGATCAGCTGGCTCTGGACTGCTGCGCGCCTGCGCAATGAACCGGGCACCGGTGCCTTCAACCTGCGTCGTTCACTCGACCACGCCGCACTCATGGCCTACGCCGGCCAGGCCGCCGGTGTGGCTGCGCCGAGACTTCTCGTGGCCGCCGAGATCGGGCCTGACTCCGTTCTTCTTGCCTACGAGCAGATCATGGGCACGACCTTCGACCAGATCGCCGACCTCACCGATGCCGATCTCGAATCGGCCTGGCGGGCGATCCGCACGATGCATGAGCACGACCTCAGCCACCGCGGGCTGCATGCCAGCAACCTGGTGCGCGATCTCGAGGGCAATGTGTGGCTGGTCGGGAACAACGGCGGCAGCATTGCCGCTGGCGATGTTGCCAAGCGCATTGACCTCGCCGAACTCCTGGTCACCCTCGCGCTTCTCACTGACGTCGAGCGCGCAGTCACCACTGGCCGCACCGTGCTTGGCAATGCCGGGCTTGCCCGCGCTCTGCCGGTGCTGCAGAAGGTCGCTCTCTCCTCTGCCACACGCAAGGCCCTGCGCAAGCAACGCAAGCTGCTGGTGAATCTGCGTGATGCGCTTGTCGAGATGCGGCCCGATGCTGACGTCGAGCAGATTCAGTTGCAGCGCATCAAGCCGCGCACGCTGATCATGATCATCGTCGGCTCCATCGCCGGCTACGTGCTGCTCTCCCAGCTCGCGTCTGTCGACCTGGGCACGCTTCTCACCTCTGCCAACTGGTGGTGGATGGGTGCAGCGCTGATCCTGAGCCTGATCACCTACATCGCTGCGGCGTGGTCGCTCTCCGGCTTCGTGCCCGAGCAGCTCAAGCTTCATCGCACCGTCGCAGCGCAGGTGGCCGGCGACTTCGCGACCCTCGTGTCTCCCCCGACCCTTGGCGCAGTGGCGATCAACCTGCGCTTCCTCCAAAAAGCTGGTCTGCATCCGGCTCTCGCAGCAGCGAGCGTGGGCGTCTCGCAGGTCATGGCCTTCGTCTTTCACATCCTGCTCCTCTTCGCCTTCGGTATCGCCGCAGGTACGCAGCACGACTTCACCTTCAATCCCCCGCGCGCGCTCGTTATCGCCGTGGTTGCCGTCGCGATCGTGATCATGGCCTTGTTCGCGGTGCCTTGGGTGCGTCACACGATCCGCAAGCGCCTTGGCCCCACCCTCAAGGAGGTCGGTCCGCGACTGGTCACGGTGGCGCAGCGCCCCGTCAAGCTCATCGAAGGTATCGGCGGCATCCTCCTGCTCAACCTCGCCTACATCGGCGTGCTGGCCGCGTGCGTCTACGCCTTCGGCGGTCATCTCAGCATTGCCGTGATCGCCGTGGTCTACCTCGCCGGTGCCACCATCGGCCAGGCAGCACCGACCCCCGGTGGCCTGGGCGCAGTCGAGGCAGCGCTCTCTGCGGGTCTCACGGCAGCAGGCCTCGACGGTGGCACCGCAGTCTCGGCGGTGCTTGCCTACCGTCTCGTCACCTTCTGGCTCCCGACCATCCCGGGCTACTGGTGCTTCACCTGGCTGACCAAGAAGGGTGCTCTCTAAGCACTCGCTTGAAGCGACCCGCAATAATGGGCTTATGAAGAGCCTGCATGTGCGACTGACTTTCCCGCCCGGCCCCGCCACTGAGCCGGTGATCTACGAGATCGTCAAGCAGTTCAACGTGGTGCCGAACATTCGCCGCGCATCTATTCAGGAGCACACCGGCTGGATGGTGCTCGAACTCGCGGGCGAGCAGGAGCAGCTCGATGCCGCCATTGCTTACATGACCGGCCTGGGTGTCGATGTGTCTGACCCCGACGGCGACGTCATCGCCGGTTAACGAAGAATGAGCGGAGCGAGTCCCGCGGCGAACCGGGCATAGATTCGCCGGTAACACCCCTACTTCTGCAGCGGCCGCGCGAAGATCGCGGTCGTCTGAGTGAACTCACCATTGCGCAGGCCGTTACAGGTCAGCAGCACCAGTCGGTGCGGGCCTCCCTGGCCGAACCACGAGGCCCGGTGCTGGCCCTTGGGCACGGTCACGGTTCGGGTGATCTCATACTCGGTCGTTGTCTTGCCATGGGTGATGGAGAATTCCGAGCCGGTCGCCCGTGTCAGGAGCGAGTTCAGCGCACCCGGGCATCCCACGCCGTAGCGCACATGCCAGGTCAGCACGGATGTTCCCAGCTTCGCGTTGAGGCCTGCATGCTGGCGTGACACCGCTGCCACGGCGTTCGAGGCCGGAGGTGCGAGAACGCCTGTTGAGCTCAGGCTCACGGCCTTGATCGGTACCGTCACACCATTCACAGTGATTGTCGCAACTGCAGCGCCACCAATCGCGTCGCTCGGGCAGCGCTGCACGGTCACGGAAACCGAGAGTCGACCCGCATCGATGGCGGTCGGCCTGATTCCGGGAATGCGACGAAGCAATGCCAGTGCCTCGCGCGGCGCGACATGAACGGTCAGCACACTGCCGGCACGAGCGCCGGAGGTGTCGGAGATCCGGAAGGTGATCTTCGCTGTGCCGGTGAAGTCAGCTGCCGGCATGAACGACACCTTGCCGTCGGCAACTGTCCAGGTGCCCACGCCGGGGTCGGTGAAGGATGTCGTCCACGCCGTGCCATCCCAGATGCGAAGCGACGACGGCTTGATCATCTCGCCTGAACTCGGGCGTGCATCCAACACGGGATCCAGCACGACCGGCTTCGTCGGATTGACGATCGTCACGTCAGTCTGAGGACTGGCCTTCGGCCCATTCGTGTTCGGCGCCGGAAGGGGCGCGGGGCGGCGCGGAGGTGTCGTGGGCACCGTCGGTGTCGGAGTGGTCGTCGGGGCCGTGGACGGCGTCGTTGACGGAGACGCACTCGGAGTCGAGGACTGCGACGGGGTCGAATTGTTGTTGCTGGGCGCAGGGTTCACGGTGATCGTGATGACGGCGTTGGTCGCTGAACCGTTCCAGTCGAGGATGCGGTACGGCACGCTGGACGTGCCAGTGAAACCGGCCTGGGGCGTGAATGTGACGACGCCGGTAGCGGTGTCGACGCTGAAGGTGCCCTGTCCGGCGATGGTCACGGTCGTCTTCGTGCACGCCGGTGCGGTCTCGCCAGACCCGCACAGCAGGATCGAGCCAGGGCGCAGCGCGTACGAGCCGGCGGTGTCATTCGTCCATGGCGAGACGGTGACCGGGGTTCCCACTGTCGTCGTGGCCGTGTCATTCGTCGCCGACGGCCCGGCAGGGGCACTGATGGTTGGGGTGAGCAGCGCGGAGGCCGAGTAGGCCAGCGGCGTGGTCACTGTGGCGGTGTCTGCAACCGACCATGTGGGGATGTAGCCAGCACCATTGGGGGCAACGTTGTTGGCATCGTTGGTTGGCGTAGCGACGCAGGTGGGCGAGAGACAGGTCGCTGTCGGATCCGTCGTCGTGGTAGTCGTCGTTGTCGTCGCGACCGAACGGATGTACGTGTTCGACACCTGGTAGGCGACTGGTTGAGTCGCTGTACCGGTGAAACCAGCGGCAGGGGTGAAGGTCACCGAGCCATCGCCGTTCACTGAGTAGGTGCCGTCAGCGGTGGTGAGTGACGTTGCTGCGCAGTTCGGCAGCACCTGCCCGCTCGCGCACAGACGCACGCTTGCCGGATCAAGGGCGGGGGTGGAGTAGCTCGTGGTCACATTGCCGGACGTCGATGTTGACGGCGCCGTCCCGGCAGAGTCATTGCCTGCGTTGGTGCCGGTCAGGCCGGTGCTTGAGGAGAACCCGAACGTCATCGGCTGCCCGTAGCTGCCGGTCTTGGTGTCCGAGGTGGCCGTCGGCAGCACGACGCCGCTGCCGGCCGGGGTGGCGATCACGGTCGGGGTGATCGTCGACGAGGCCTTCAGCCCGGCGGCATCAGCGACCTGGTAGCTGATCGGAGTCGCGGTGCCGGTGAACGAGGAGAGTGGATCGAAGGTCACTGAGCCATTCGCATTCACCGTGTACGTGCCCTCACCGGAGACTGTCAGCGAGGTGGCCGCGCAGTTCGGTGACACCTGCGGCGGCGACGTCGCCGGATCGCACAGCTTCACGCTGCCCGGCACCAGCCCGTTGCCACTGCCCGCAGCCGAGTCATTGCCCAGGATGCTGATGACCTGGTTGACGTCCTGATAGCCCGACGACGTGTCGGCCACAGCCGTGGGTGCGGCGGGAATCACGGGTGTCAGAGTGCTGGTGGCAGTTTGGCCGAAGGAATCCGTGACCTTGTAGGTCACCGCAGCGAGGGAACCTGCGTTCGTCACGCCGGCCGCGAGGGCGAACGTGACGACCTTTGTCGATGGGTTCAGCGTGTAGGTGCCGGCGCCTGTGATGGTGACGGTGTTGCTGCCTGCACATTGGCTCGTCGATGGGTCGATGAGGCACACCGTCGGCGTACCGGCCCCGGTCGCCAATCCCCCGGCGCCCAGGAGCGGATCAAAGCTGACCGAGCCAGCACCGCCCGCCGACACCGGTGCTACGACCTGCGTATCAGGATTCGCCCCCGGCGCCGGTGGCGCCGCAACTGTCGGCGTGATCGTCGCCCGAGCCTTCTGACCCGCGGCATCGGCCACCTGATACGTCGGTGGCGCAGCGACCGTGCCGGTGAAAGTCGGCAGCGGATCGAAGGTCACCGACCCGTCACCGTTGACGGTGTACGTGCCCTCATTGGCAACCGTCAGGCTTGTTTGCGTGCACGAGATCGCAGAGACCGGCGTCACGGCCAGCTCCGCCGACGAGCACAGCTTTACGGTCGCGGGCGTTGCCGACACCGTGTCATTGCTCAGCACCGAGATCGTCTGGTTGGAGTCCCAGCCGCCACTACTGGTGTCGGCAACGGCCGTGGGCGGCACCGGAACGACGGGAGTCAGTGTGCTCGTCGCTGTATTGCCCACCTGATCGACGACCTTGTAGGTGATCGGCGTCAACGAGCCCGGCGCAACACCAGCAACAGCAGTGAACGACACGATGCCCGTCGTGGTGTTCAGCGTGTACGTGCCCTCCCCCGCG
>CALFIA010000092.1 GCA_937876275.1 uncultured Actinomycetes bacterium
GCCAGTTGCGCTGGTACCAGTGCCTGGGAGGAGTACTCGGCTCGTGGCTCGTGGTGTCGTCCTCACTGTGCGTTCCCCGGCTGGGCCTCTCGCTCTATGTGGTTGCCCTGATCTCCGGTCTCATCGTCGCCGGCGTCGTCGTTGATGCACTCGGGCTCGGACCTGCGGGCCGGAGGCCCCCCAGTACGCCTCGAGTGCTCGGTGCCCTCATTGCCCTTTCTGCAGTGACGCTCGAGGTGGCTCCTGAACTCCTGACGAGCGGATTTTCCGCCACCACACCCTTCTACGCCCTGCTGGCATTCAGCGCCGGCTGCGGAGTCGCGGTGCAGCAGGCCATCAATGGTCGGGTAGCACGTGCGACAGGCGAGCCGCTTGTTTCTGGTTGGCTGAACTTTGTTACCGGAGCTGTAGCGCTCTTGTTGGTCACAGTTCTCCTGGCCGCAATTCACGTGACTCCGCTCGAGCCTGTCCAGATCATGCCGTGGTGGGCGATCACTCCTGGATTTCTGGGAGCTGCCTTTGTCTCCCTTGCCGCTTGGTCGGTTGGTGCGATCGGCGTCCTTCGACTCGGACTGCTATCTGTGGCCGGCCAGATCATCACCGCATTCGCATTCGACCTCGTGAACCCGATGGTCGGCATCTCCATGGACCAACGCACAGCGATCGCCTGCGCTCTGGCACTCCTCGCGGCTTACGTATCTTCCAGAGTGCCGAAGGCTCATGTTCCGAACCACACGTGACCGGCAGAAAGGGTTGAGTTCTTCAGGCAGCGCCTAGGGACCACTTGGCATCATGTGAATCTCGTCTACATTGAGCCCGTGGTTCACGACCGAATAAGAGTCGCAATTCTCGGCTCGGGCAATATCTGAATCGACTTGTGCGAGCGGCTACTCATGGACGCTAGGGCACAAAGGTCGGTGCGGTGGCAGGTTCAGGGTGCTCACCTCTTCAGGAGATTCCTTCAGCATGACTCCGCACTAGAATCGATACATGCACACGGCTTCACCGTCGACCTCGGTCGTGCCGGCAGGTGGAATTCTTCTCCACATCGGAGTTCATAAGTCCGGCACCACGGCCATTCAGGCCGCGTTCGAGAACGCCCGCCCGAGCCTCGCCCAATTCGGTGTGGTCTACCCCGGCGAGCAGCAAGCACATCGCGCCATCGCCTCCTCCGCAATGGGGCGGCCCCTCGGGTGGCGTACGACCGGTGCGCTCAAGCCTGATGCGTCAGCCTGGAACGACTTCGTCAGAACTGCACATTCCTATTCGGGCATCACGGTGTGCTCAAGTGAGTTCTTCGCTGAATCCGATGATCGCACTGCTGCGGCTATCGTCGAACGCGTCGGCCTTGATCGCATTCACGTGGTGCTCACGCTCCGCAATCTCGGTCGAATTCTCCCCTCCGCCTGGCAGCAGATGCTCAAGTCAGGTTTCGAGATGGACTACTCACGCTGGCTCACTGACATCCTGGTCACGCCGCCGGAGCAGATGCATCCGAAGTCGACAACCTTCTGGATTCGACATCGACATGGCGACGTCGTGCGGCGTTGGACCGAACTCGTGGGCCCCGAGCGACTTACCGTGATCGTTGTCGACGATCAGGACCGCGAGGCCATCTACTCAAGTTTCGAGCAACTCCTCGGAATGCCGGTCGGTGCCCTGCTCGAATACCGAGATCTGTCGAATAACCGATCGATGACAGCGCCTGAAGCCGAATTGATCCGGGCGCTCAATGTCGCCGTCGGTGGTGGCAAGGGCTGGAAGCCTTACAGCCAGCAGCAGCATGACTCGATGATCAAGGCGATCACGGAGGGGCGCCAGGCTCCGGCAGGCGAGGCTCGGCTTCTCACTCCGCAATGGGCGCTCGATATCGCGGCCGAACTCGCTCGCGAGGACGTCAACACGATCCGTGCACTCGGAGTCCGCGTCATCGGTGATCTCGATTTGCTTGCCGAGCATCTCACCAGCCCAGATGAAATGGCGGAGTCGAATACCGACACCATTCCCGTTGACGCGGCCGTGGCCGCGATTCTCGGTGCTATGAACCCGGTAGCCACACCAACGCCGGATGTCAGCTTGGTTGAACGCTCGCGCAAGAAAGTCTCGTCGATAATGAAGCGGAACTCGTAACCGCTTTGTGGTCTGTGGACCTCGGTGGTGGGTCGCCCGGGGCTCGAACCCGGAACCTACGGATTAAAAGTCCGCAGCTCTAACCATTGAGCTAGCGACCCGTGCCCGACAGATGCTCATCGGGCGCAGCCAAGACTACGGGCAGCACTCACGAGCACACACAGTGGTCAGACCGAGGCGACGGAGATCACGCGTCCGGCCAGCTCCTGATATCCACGATTCTGCCCGCGCGGGCACCGCGGGCCGAGGTCATGCCGATCTCGCTGTCTTCGTAGACGAGACAGCCTTCAGGCTCGACACCCAGTTTGTGCATAGCCAGCGAGTAGAGGTCAGGTGCCGGCTTGGAGCGAGTGACTTCGTCAGCGGTCACGACATAGTCGAACAAGTGCGTGATTCCGGCGGCATCGAGAGACGGAACGACGACATCTCTGTATCCACCCGTGACGACCGCCATCGGGAGCCGCCCGTGAAACTGACGGGCCACCTCGATGACGTGCTCGAGTGGCTCGATCTTGTGGAGCAAGTCGTTATACATCACCATCGCTTCGACGTTGAGCTGCTCGGCAACTTCGAGCGTGGCGTCAGGGATCACGTGCTGAACCATCGGCAGTAACGGAAGATTCGCCCACTCCTCCCACCATTGGTCAGTGATGACGAAGTCATACCGCAGGAAGAGCTGATGCCAGACCTCGCGATGAACCGGCATGGTGTCCACGAGCGTTCCATCGCAGTCGAACAGGATGGCTCTCGTGGTCTCGTCAGGGAGATGGCTCGGTGCACTCATAGTGCACACAGACTATTCGTGCCTGGACCGCGCTGAATTCCGAGTCGTGAAACGCGCCGACTACTTGATCTTGGTGAAGGTAATGGGCAGATCGACGAGTGAGTAGAAGATGAGGCCGCCCGTGCGCTGCGGGTTAGCACCCGGTGCCAACTGAATGTTGTCGAGTCGATCGAGAATGCGATCGAAACCGATCATCAATTCCTGGATTGCGAGAGGCTGCCCGACGCAGAAGTGCGGGCCGCGGGAGAAGGCGAGGTGCTTGTTGGCGTTGTCTCGCGTGATGTCGAACTTCTCCGGCTCGGGGAACATGGCTTCATCCCAGTTGGCCGAGCCATAGCGCGTGTGAACGATGCTGTTCGCAGGGATCTTCACGCCACTGAGCTCGGTATCGACCGTGGTGCGGCGGAACAGACCTTGCACCGAGCTTGAATGACGCAGAGCCTCATCGGCGAAGTTGTGCAGCAGTGAGCGATCATTGCGCAGCAACTCCATCTGATCCGGGTTCTCGATCAGCAGCAGCATTGCGTTGGCAATCGAGTCTGCAGTGGTCGTGTAACCGCCGGTGATGAGCTGGTTCATCAGATTCTGGAGCTCGGCCATGGAAAGCGGCTCGTCACCATCAGTCGAATCCGCGAGCAGCGCCGAGAGGATGTCGTCGGTCGGGTTGGCGCGACGCTCCTCGAAGAGCTTGGCCAGGTAGTGCTGCGCCTCGGCCTCGACCTCGGCGTACTTCTTCGCCGAAGCCTCGTCGACGAGAAGGCCCATGGCCGGGGCGAGCATTCCGTCGCTCCACTGCTTGAAGGTGTTGATCTGATCGGCATCGAGACCGATCTGCTCGGCGATGATCAGGCCGGGGAGCGGGAAGGCGAAAGCCTGGACGAAGTCGCACTCGCCCTTGTCGATGAAGGCATCGATCAGGTCGTCCGCGATGCGAGTAAGGCTGGGAAGCATCGCCTTGACCATCGGCGGGGTAAGCGTGCGATTGATCAGGCGGCGGTAGCGGCCGTGGACGGGCGGATCAGTGCGCTGCAGGGTTTGCACGTGACCCCAGCCAACCTCGGCGAGGTGATCATCGAACATCCGGCCGAGGTCCGCGGCTGCCTCACCTGCGAGCTGCTCAATCTCGATGTCATTGGAGAATGTGGCCGGGTCGGACAGCACAGTCTTGAGGTCCTCGTAGTTCGAGACGACGTAGAAACCGGTCTCCGGCATCCGATACACGGGGGCCTTCTCGCGCAGCTGCTGGTGATAGGCGAAGGGGCAGGCCTGTACGGCCGGATCCAGCAGAGTTCCCTCGATTTCGACAGCAGACATCGCACATCCCTTCTTGTCAGTACGCGCAGTGCATCACTGCCGGTGTGGGCTGTCAACGGATTTACCTGAATTCATCTATACGACTTCTCGAAAGGCCGCCCGCCGTGCCCGAATGGTCGGGATACTGCCCGCATGACGAATGACGATGTACTCGCCCGCCTCGAGCGGCTAGAAACGATCGAAGCGGCCCGGCGCGCGAGCAACCGCTATGCGCTCGCTGTCGACACCCAGGATTTCGAGCTCATGGAGACGGTCTTCACTGCTGACGCCAGGCTCCACCTCGGAGGTGGTCGAGAGTTCTCCGGTCGCGACGCTGTTGTCGATTTCTACCGCGGGCGCCTTGATCCGAACCAGCAGCAAAAGCACTTCATCGTCAACAACGACGTCACCTGGACTGCTCCTGGGCGCGTCGACATGACCTCGTACCTGCTCTTCACCGGCAGCGGCCTCGATAAGTCAACCCTCGGTTGGGGCACCTACATCGACCGCATCGAAGTTATCGATGGCGTTGGTTACATTGCCGAGAAGACCATCATCATCAGCATGAACGCTGATGCTCGCGTGGGCTGGGCCACCTCATGACGCAGCTCGCAGGAAAGCGAGTCCTGATCACCGGAGCAGGGCAGGGCATGGGTCATGCGATTGCTCTAGGCATGGCCGCCGCAGGCGCCGAGGCCATCGTCGTCACTGATGTCAACGAAGCGAATGGGCTGGCCATCGCCTCGGCAGTTCAGGACTCCGGCGTGAAGGCGTCCTTCATCAAGGCAGATCTTCGCAACGCTGCCGAGATCGAGGCACTCATCAATGGCGCTGTTGCATTCATGGGTGGGCTTGACTGCGTGGTGAACAACGCCGGTGTCATCGACTCCCAGCTCAGCGACAATGCCACGATCGAAGGACTCGATGAGGCGACCTGGGATCTCGTGATGGATGTCAATCTCAAGGCGATCTGGCTGATGACCAAGTACGCCGCACCACAACTTCGCGCATCAGGGCGTGGCGCAACGATCATCAACTCAGCCTCGGTCTCGGGCATCAACGGCACGAAGGCCGGCGTCGCTTACGGCGCGAGCAAGGCTGGGGTCATTCAGTTCACGAAGTCCAGCGCTCTTTATCTGGCGCCTGAAGTCCGAGTGAACTGCTACCTGCCCGGCACGATCGAGACTCCGATGTCACTCGGGCACATCGAAGCCTCGCCGGATCGCGAAGACACCGTGCGACGCATGACCGGTGCACATCTGTTGCCGCGCATGGGTCAGTCGTCCGAGGTCGCAGACCTCGTGTGCTTCCTTGCCTCGGATCAGTCATCGTTCATCACCGGCGTGGCCATCCCCATCGATGGCGGCATGCTTGCCTGGCGGGGAGTGCGCGGTTAAAGCCGCGCCTTGATTGCCTTCACCATGTTGGCGGCAGCTGACTCGTGCTTGGCGAAGAAAAGCGAAGGTTCGGTCAACTCCAGCTCTAGCAAGAGCGGTTCGCCACCGGGGCCTGGAATCAGGTCGACACGGGCGTAGAGAACTCGATCAGCACCGCCAGGGATCGCGGCCAATACCTGCTGAGCCGCTTCGTGCTCGGCTTCTGTCGGAATCCGCGGGTCGATGGTCTCGACGACATACAGACCCTCGATGCGCTCGCCCTCAGTATTGGGAGCGAGCATCGGGCCCTTGCGAATTGAGTGCGAGAACTCTCCGCCCATGTAGATCACAGCAGTCTCGCCGACGGTATCGACCGCATCGAGGTAGGGCTGAATCATGACGACACGGTTCTCGTCGAGCAGCCGCTGGGCATGAGCGCGCGGAGCGTCCATCGATTCAGCCGCGATGTACCTCATGGTGTCGCGCGAGCCTGCCGACACTGCCGGCTTGACGACGTACTCCGCGAATCCTGATGGCGGCTCCCAGGTCGTCACGCCACCTGGCTCCAGGAAGACCGTAGGGACGACAGGAACGCCCGCATTGAGGAGATCGCGTAGATAACGCTTGTCAGTGTTCCACTCGATGACGTCAGCGGGATTCAGCAAAGTGGTGACCGCAGCTACACGCTTCGCCCATGAAATGAAGTCGTCGTGGAAATCCGTGTAGTCCCAGGGTGAACGCACGACCACGAGGTCATAGGCCGCCCAGTCAACATTTGCGTCTGTCCAGATGCACGACTCGACATCGAACCCCTCAGCCTCGAGACCACTTTTGAGAAGCAGCTCATCGGGGTCGAGCTCAGGGAGCGCAGCGCAGGTCACGAGTGCAATCGAGGTCATGACGCAATTCTATTGAAGGCAAAAAGTGCGGGACCGGCCGATGGTCGGTCCCGCACTTGTATTGCTCAGCTATTACTGAGTGATCGTGATGGTTACGTCGCGCATCGAACTGTCGGGGTTGGTGACGGTCACGACAGCGGTGCCGGCAGCGAGTGCCTTAGCTCCGGGGTTGAACTCGGCACCGTCCTTCTCGCCACCTTGGGTTAGCTCGACGAGATCAGGGGTGCTGGTCGAAATAGTGGTGCCGGCGAGCTTGGCAACGTTGAAAACGATGGTGTCGCCGACCTTGGCCTCGGCAGTAGTCGCAGTGGCGTCAACCATGATGGGGGGCAGCACGTCGCCTCCGATGGGGCTTGCGGCGGCACTCGCTGCGGCTTCGGAAGCCGGTGCAGCCGGGGTCGACGAGGTGGATGCCGAGCAACCGGCGAGAACGGCGATACCGAGCAGTGCGGTCGCGCTAGCGGCGACGATACGACCGGTGCGGGTCATGATGAACTCCTTCGAAGCCAGGGCATTTCCCCAGCGGCTGAAGGATATCTACCCCGTGGACGCCACCCTCAAACCTGTGGCCTACTTAGGGCGTGAATTCATTGCGGCTTCGCCTTCCGGCCATGAGCCTGGTCGGAGCCACGGTTCTGCTCTGCTCGCCCGCAGCCGGTGCTGCCGGTCAGGTTATTGACGCAGCGGGGCAAAGTCAGTGGATCGACTGCCAGGGCGCCGGCTCATCCACCATCGTCATCAGCTCCGGCCTCAATGCCGATCATCGAATGTGGAGCAAGGTGCTCCCTGCATTTCGCAAGCTCACCCGAACCTGCATTTACGACCGACCTGGGCTTGGCGACAGCCCCTCACGACGCGGATCGTCGGTGACTGATGCAGGAGAACAGGCCGACGAACTTCGCTCACTTCTTTCTGCCGCAGGTGAGAGCGGCCCGTACGTTTTCGTCGCGCACTCCTATGCAGGGCTCATTGCCAGGGCCTTCGCTGCTCAAAATGCCGCGGACTTGGCGGGCATGTTGCTGATCGATGCCGTCTTCCCAGGCATTCATCGCACCTACACATCGTCCTATCGGGGCAATTGGCACGAGGGCGGAACGACGATCGACATGACGGCCAGCGAGAAAGCCACGAATGGCGGACCTGATCTCGGATCCCTTCCGCTGATCGTCCTGACTGCCGGAGGTTCACACCCGAGAGGCGCGAACGACAAGCGCTGGAACGCCGAGCAGACCAAAGCCGCCAGACTGTCAACCAACTCACTGCACTGGTACGACGCGAATTCTGGTCACGTGATCCAGAAGGATGATCCAGCTCGGGTCATCGCAGCAGTTCGACGACTCGTCGCCGCTGCTCGCACGGGAAGTCCGCTGAACTAGATCTCGGCACCCTCATCGAGGGCCGCAAGAAGTTCTACCCGAGCCTCATGCCGCCCACCCTCGAACTCGGTGCTCAGAAAAATGCTCAGCGCTTCTATCGCCACTGCCGGCTCGGTGACGCGCTCGCCAAAGCAGGCAACGTTCGCATTATTGTGACGTCGGGTCATCTCTGCATCCCAGTTGTCACGAATCACGCCGCCGCGAATCCCCGCGATCTTGTTCGCCGCCATGCATATGCCTTGACCGCTTCCGCAGACCAGGACGCCGAATTCAGCATTACCCACCGAGACAATCTCGCCCACCTTGGCTCCGAACACGGGGTAATCGACGCGCTCGTCGCTGTAGGTGCCGCAGTCGTTCACGTCATATCCCTCGGCCAGAAGCCACTCCTTGAGCGCGGTTTTCAGCGCGAAGCCCGCGTGGTCACAGCCAATGGCGATTCTCATGGGATTCCCTTTCACGGAGACGTCACACCATTGTGACGCAGCATGTGCAGGGAATCGCGTCGACTCCCGGGCCTTGACGCAATACTGGCGTCATGGGAACCGTCGTCGTCGTAGGCAGCCTCAATGTGGACCTCGTGGTCGGTCTTGACCGAATGCCTGATCCCGGCGAGACGGTGATGGGTCGCACCCTCGATCAGCATCCCGGAGGCAAAGGCCTCAATCAGGCAGTTGCCGCGGCCCGGCTGGGTGCACGTGTGCAGATGATCGGTGCAGTCGGCTCGGATGACTCGGGTTCGTGGCTACGCAGCATCGTTACCGCCGAGGGAATCGATGACTCGGGCATCCGCACAGTTGCCGGTCCATCGGGCACGGCACTCATCGAGGTCGATCACACCGGGATGAATCGCATCGTGGTCGTCCCCGGTGCCAACGGCAAGGTGACTCCCGGTGACGTGGCGTCGGCGCTTTCGGATATCGACGATGTCTCGATCGTGCTCACGCAAGGCGAGGTGCCCCTCGCATCAATCGAAGCAGCGATGGTCGTGGGTAAGTCCAAGGGCGCTCGCACCATCTTGAATCCCGCACCAGTGCTCGACTACCCCCTTGACCTTCTGCGTGCCGTCGACATCGTGCTGCCCAATGAGCATGAAGCCGCCCAGCTCACTGGCCTCGATACGTCTACCCGTGAGGGCGCGGAAGCAGCAGCAGCTCACCTTGTCTCCCTGGGGGTGATGTGCGCGATCATCACGCGGGGCGCAGACGGTGCCATCTGGGCAACGGCTGACGAATCCGGCAGCGTGCCCGCTTTCCCTGTCATTCCCGTCGACACAGTCGCAGCAGGTGACGGCTTCTGCGGCGGACTCGTCGCAGCACTAGCCGAGGGTCACGATCTCGACGTTGCGCTCAGATGGGCCGCGGCGGCCGGCGGACTGGCAACAACGAAAGCCGGAGCCGTTCCGTCGTTGCCTCATCGCGTCGACCTCGACGCAATCCTCAACTCATGATCAGGGGCGCGGCAAAGGTGTCGTGATAGTCGTGCCACCACGAGTGATGCTGACTGAATCACCGTTGATCGTCACCGGTGTCGACTCATTCGCCGTGCGTGGCATGAAGACCGTGACTTCAGTGTGTGACGATGCGCCCTTCGGCAATCGGAGTTCGCGCATGAGCACCGCGCCCTGAAGTCGTTCACCCCAAGCGCCCGTGAACCAGCCCACGCTTGAGCCGGCCTTCGCGGTCTTGACCGACCACCCACCGTCGCCGGCCTTCACGATGTCAAGACGCTTGTCGTCCTTGGTAAGTGCGAATCCCCCATTGACCTGTTCGGCGCCAATTCCCGGCGGCAGCTGCCAGCGCTGGGTCACGACTCGATTGCGCTTAGGGCTCTTCCCGGCATTGACGTAATCCGTCACGATGACTGCGTCGACTGAGCGGACGTAAGTGACGCATCGCGTGACGATGACGTTGCTCCAGGTGTTATCGCGAACGCAGGTGTTGTCGTTGCCGCCCTTGGGCCAGTCAGAGGTTGTCACGAGCTTGGTGACCATCTTCGACTTGGTTCGCTTCACGTTGCTCACCGTGAAAGAGGAGTGCGCATTGCGTGAACGCATGAAAATGCGAAGTCCGCTGCCGTTCTCGTAGCGGTACGGACCCGGATCGCCAATCCATTCCGTGCCACGCGAGTAGAGAGTCAGCGCACCCCCGTCATCATGGGCGTGGGGCGTGTTCGGTCGCAGCGACGAGTAGCGAAATGAGTAGAAAGTATCGGCCCCGCCTGGTTGCGGATTCCATCCTGCGCGCGCGAACACGTAGCCGCCGTCGTAGTACGAGTAGAGCATTGACGGAGGAGCTCCCGCGGTTCCGGAGCTGCGTAACCAGTCCGCACGGGGATCGCCAGGTGCAAAGGAGTTCGAGAGACGTTGGTTGATGGTGTCGCCGATTGACACCAGCTTGTAATCGGGGCGGGTGGCCGTGGATACGAAGTCGTAGAGACGACCCTTCAGCTCGGTGACCTCAGTCGCAGGAATTCCACACGTGGATGCAGCCCGCTCGACGTCCTGAAGAATGTTTTCGTCATAGATCGCGTAGCCCGGAGAGCCCTCGACATCGCTACCGTCGGCCTGAATGATTCCGCGCGTCACGCCAAGCACGTTGCCCCAGGCGCGGTCACGGTTCGCCACATCGCCCACCGAGCAGAACACGCCAAGCGCGCCCACCTGCCTGATGAGATCAGTGTTGTTTGCCCCAATGACAGGCTTCCCTTGAGAATTGCGCGACCCAATCATGGTTCGTGCATCGCGAAGAGCTGCTTCAGCAATCAGCGGATCGCCAAGAGTCTGCGCTGCGCACAGAAGCGTTTGAGTGCGAAGGCCGCCATAGATCGAGCCATCGACCCAGTACCCGCGCTTGCCCTGATGGTCGTTGATCCAGTACGTGATGAGGCTCCGAAAACGATCAATCATCGGCTGGCTCTGTACCTGCACACCGCGGTAGAGCAATGGCAGTGCCCAGTTCAACGAGTTCACATGCCGATCCCCGGATGTATCCGTGCCCGCTTGCGGCTGCCAGTCAGGATGCTCGGCAAGGAGATACGTGCCGCCTTGCGACATCGTGGCCTTGCCACCCATCAGGGACCAGGCAGCGTTCTTCACCGAGTTCGTGGGGCCGGGCGGCAGTAGTGCTTTGCACCAGGAGCCCAATTCCTTCGGCAGTGGCACCGGGGTGCTTTCGGGTGCCGGGGCCGCGGCAGGCGTCGACGGCGAACTCGAGGCAGATGAGGCCGGGGTCGGAGTGGCAGAAACGGACGAGGTAGCGGAGGCACTCGCTGATGGCGATGAGGTGCTTGCCGTCGGGCTCGCACTCGCACTTGCCGAAGGGGACGGAGTGGCTGAAGGCGTGGGGTCCGCAGCCGGGGCCGCCGCGTCAGCGGGGCTGGCCACTGTGGACAGCAGGAGGCCGACTCCGGCCACGGCCACCACGGAGGTCGTCAGAGCAGTACGCACAGAACGCCTCACCAGCCACATACGTTCCATCATCACCCGACTTACGGGGGGTGGGTCAAATCGTCGAAACCTCGGCGAGTCGGTCAATCCGAGTGAAAGCGGCCTGCTGGCTCGGGGAATGAGGCCCGAGCACGAGGCCGAGCGTGCCCAGCATTGCCCCAACCGCAGGCTTGGCCAAGGTCATCGGGACGTTCGGGAGCTTCAGCAGGGCCCGATGCTCCGCCGGCATCGTGGCCACGGCGCCGGCAAACAAAAGCGCGTACGGAGGGCGCGCAGGCAGCGGCATCGGCACATTGCGGATGAAATCAACGGTGCGATCTGCTGCCTCTCCCCCGCGCAGATCAGGCAGGAAGTCACGCAGCTGCTGCTCGAGCTCAGCCACTGACCGAGGCGGATTCACCACGCCCACGAGCTCGCCGGCCTTGGCCCATTCGCGCACGTAGGCGTCGTCTCCTCCCGGGATGGCACCGCCCCACACGCGATGAGTCGCAAGGAACGAGTCAGTGAAGGCCACGTGCACCCAGCGGAGTAGTTCAGGATCCATCGCCGAATATGCGCGCTCCGCACCATCGGCGTCATAAGTGCCCGACACCTTGCGATGCATTCCGCGTACGCGTGCACATTCGCGATCTGCCGCCGTCGTGTCTCCGAAGGTGACGACGGTGAGCCACTGAGTCGTGCCCGCCAGTCGGCCGAGTGCATCTGCCTCGTAACGCGAGTGCTGCATCACGCCGGCAAGGGCACCGGGATGAAGTGCCTGCATCAGCAGCGCGCGAATTCCGCCGACTATTGTCGGGAGTGCGCCGTGAACAGCCCATGCTGCGGATTCTGGCCCGAAGTAGCCGATGTCATCGCCATCAACCATGCCGCGCACCCAGTCGGGAGCACCTGTGGGATCACCCGAGACTATGCGGCGAAAGCCCGCAGCGATCTGCTCGCGCGTGGAATCGAGTGCGCCTCGAGGTGACGGAAGTGAGGGAAGCACCCACTAAGACTGCCTGCGAATAGTGAATACCGCATCTTGGGACGCCGAAGACAAAGCAGCGCGCCCGGGTCGGGAGGAGGACCGACCGGGGCGCGCTGCTGGCTTGCGTGGCTAGCTCTTCGGTGCTGACTTAAGGGTCAGCGGGAGCTTGACCACCTGGTCGCCGTCGCGGACGACAGTCAAGGTGATGGTGTCGCCCGGTGCGTGCGAGCGGATGGCGACAACCAGTGCGGTGGAATCGGCGACCTTCTTGCCGTCGATCTTGGTGATGACGTCGCCGGACTGCATTCCTGCAGCTTCAGCTGCACCGCCTGAGGTGACCTCGCCGACCTTGGCTCCGTCACCGGTGTAGCCCGTGTCGAGTTGCACGCCGATGACCGGGGTGCTCGCCGAGCCATTCTTGATGAGTTCCGTCGACACACGCTTGACCGTGTCGATCGGGATGGCGAAGCCGAGGCCGATTGAGCCAGCCTGCTGGCCGGCAGCCGCGCCCATGCTTGCAATCGCCGAGTTCACGCCAATCACCTCGCCGGAGGCGTTGATCAGCGGACCGCCGGAGTTACCGGGGTTGATCGCCGCGTCAGTCTGGATCGCGTTGATGAATGAGGTGTCGCCGCCGCCTTCGCCGGCGGTCACCGGACGATCAAGTGCGCTGACGATGCCCGTGGTGACAGTGCCCTGGAGGCCGAGCGGCGAGCCGATCGCAATGACACTCTGGCCGACCTTCAGGTCATGCGAGACGCCCATGGGCACGGTTTGCAGGCCCGTGCGATCGACCTTCACGACCGCGAGGTCATAGTCGGGACTCGCGCCCACCAGCTTTCCTGTTGCCGTCTTTCCATCGGCAAAGGTCACATCAATGCTTCCATCCTTGGCGGCGGGGCCGGCCACGTGATTGTTGGTCACGATGTAGCCGTCAGCGCTGATGACGAAACCTGAACCCGTACCTGAACCATCAGTGCCGGTGACATCAAGTTGCACAACTGCCGGCTGAACTGCAGCCGCGAGATCAACGACTGAGTTGCCGGTCGCATTCGCGAGATTGGCGCCAACCGAACCGGAAGCGACGGACGCGGTGGCGGCGGTCGACGTCGAGTTATTGCTGGCGACCGTGTAGCCCACCGCTCCGCCCACGGCGCCGCCGAGGAGTGCCGTCACTGCAGCGCCACCGATGACGGCGGCACCGAGACGCGACTTCTTGGGCGCCGGTGCTGAGTACTGGGGAGCGGGCTGCGCGATCGGCGCCTGGTCAGCCTGGGGCATGCCCGCCGGGGTCATGGGGGTGGTCACGATGTCCTCCTTTTACGCCGGCCGGTGCCGGCTACGTCCATTCGAACCCAGATTCCCCCGTGCGTCTTCCCCTCAAACCCCCATCGGGGCAGACCTAACCCTCCCCTTACACAGGCCTGACGGGAATCAGTCAGATAGCCGGTTTAGGCGGGAACTTCCCAGGTAGCGGTGGAGTCGAAAGGGATGGTCAAATGACTGGGCAGAGGTGAGGCATCCTTAGTGGGTGAGTACAGGGAGCGGCATGAGACACGGCACAGCGAAGGGCATTTCGGCTGCCCTTGTGTCGTTGACCGTCGTCGCCGCATCGTTTTGGGCCACCGCGGCAGCAGCGGATCCGATCACTGATCCCGCTCCCAGCGTCAGCGCCACCCCCACGCCTGCTTCTTCGGCAAGTCCGACGTCTGTTCCTTCGGCCACTCCATCCAGTTCGCTGCCCGGTGGTTTTGGTCGTTACATCGTCACGGTTGATCCGGGTCAGCAGTCCGCTGTCGCAAATGTCGTGACCGATGCCGGTGGCATCGTCACCGCCACATATGACAAGGCCATCGACGGTCTTGCAGTCCAGATGACCGCGAATGACGCTGCCGCTTTGCGATCCACTGATGGTGTCGTGAGTGTTGAAGTCGACAAGCCGGTCTCGATCAGCGAGCCGAGCGTGAATGTCGGCGGCGCGGTCGTGACTGATCCCGGTTGCACCACGAACAGCTTGCCGCGCGGCGATGATGTCGGCACGTCGGCAGTCAATCTTGGCTTCTCTGTCAACTGGTTCGGTAGCAGCTATAACCAGATTCTCATCAACAACAACGGCGGCATTTCTTTTAACGACGGTAACGGAAGTTTCACCGACTACACGAATGTCGATCTGCGCACCACTACTCGGCCACTCGTGCTTCCGCTGTTCACTGATCTTGACACGCGCAACGTGGCAACCACAGTCGTCAAGTACGGCGCTTTGCAGAACTCGTTCGATGGCGTGACCGGTGGTTACTGCATCAACTGGGTCAACGTCGGTCATTACAACCAGAGCGCCCCGTACTACTCGGCTCAACTGCTCATCATTCCTCGGACATCTGCTGACACTGGTCGCGCGACCGGTGACATCGACTTGATCTTCAATTACGACGGCATCAACGTCGCAACGTCAACGGTTCCCCTGGAGATCGGCTATGCCAACCCGGCGAACCGCTCCAACAGCTACCGCTTCTCGTCGAGTGGTGTCACCCCTAATCCCTATGTCGATGGGCTTGCGACAGCCCTGAATGCCAACAAGATCGTGCCGTCGGGCAAGGGGGCGCTCGATGTCAACGGTCGCTACTGGTTCCAGATCACCCCTGGCGCGGCGCCCACGGTCACGCCTACCCCCTCCGCTTCAGCCTCCCCCACTTCTACTCCGACGCCCGCACCGTGTTCTTCGAGCACTCCTGCCGGTACTCAAGGGTGTGCGCCCTGGGGCCTTGATCGCATCGATCAGCGCTCGCTCCCGCTCAGTACAACCTTCACGCCGGCAGGTACAGGTGCCGGTGTGCGGGCCTACATCATCGACACAGGCATTTACGCCAGCAACGACTTCAGTTCACGACTGGTCACCGGATACGACTTCGTCGATAACGACACCAACGCCACTGACTGTCATGGTCACGGCACCCACGTGTCAGGCACGGTCGCCGGAACCACGTATGGCGTGGCCAAGAGCGCCACTCTCGTGCCCGTCCGAGTGCTCGACTGCACAGGCTCTGGCTACACCAGCAATGTGATCGCCGGTATCAACTGGGCCATTGCCGACCATCAAGCTCACCCCGGCCCTGCAGTCGCGAACATGAGTCTCGGCGGTTCCGCAGACAAGTCCACCGATGATGCAGTCGCGGCGGCAGTCGCAGCAGGAATCACGATGGTGGTGGCGGCGGGCAATAGCAACACCGATGCGTGCACGGCGAGCCCTGCTCGTGAGGTCACCGCGATCACCGTCGGCGCGACAGACAGTTCTGACGCACGTGCTTCGTTCTCCAACTACGGAACATGTGTCGATATCTTCGCGCCTGGCGTGAGCATCACCTCGGACGGCATATCGAGCCCGACGTCAACCGCCACGATGAGCGGCACGTCCATGGCGTCGCCGCATGTGGCCGGTACTGCAGCGGTCTATCTCGGACTGCACAACACCGACACACCCGCTCAGGTAGTCGCTGCGCTGACAGCAAGCGCCTCGACCGGCATCACCAGCGCCGGTGCCGGTAGTCCGGACTACTTGCTTTACGCCCGTTCATTCGTGATCAACTCAGCATCGCCTTCCCCCTCCAGTAGTTCGGGATCCGGATCCTCGGGCGGTGGCAGTAGTTCTGGGGGTGGCTCGTCCGGTGGCGGTGGCGGTGGCGGTGGCGGCAGTGACGCCGACATCACCGAGGTGCGACCCGCCTTCGGCCCCACGACCGGCGGCAACACCATCAACATCCTCGGCTATGGCTTCTGGGGAACAAGTTCTGTGACCATCGGCGGTAAGCCCGCCAGCTTCAAGGTCATCAACGCCGCAAACATCGAGGTGGTTGCTCCCCCGGGGGTCGCCGGCTGGCAGGACGTCATCGTGACTCTTGCTGTCGGTCGCGCGGTGGCGCTCGGCGGTTATCGATACGAGGCACCGGTAACTCCGCCGCCGGGCCAGGTCGTGATTCAGTCATCGCCGAGCTCCTCGGCCGTGCCCGCCGTGGTGACCTCGACGGTTCCGATGGCACGTGCGAGCGTGAGTTCAGTGCGGCTAGCTGCCAACGGCACGATGTCGATCTCGATGAAGGTGGCCGGCGCCGCTAAAGGGCAAACGGTCTCGCTCTACAAGGCGGGCACGAAGGTACGCAGTGGAAGGGTCACCAAGACCGGCAGTGTGGCCTTCACCGGCGTTGCACCGACCTCAGGTTCTTACACAGTTGTGCTCAGCAAGGCGGGCAAGACAGTCTCGCGCTCACAGCCAATTCTGATCACCGCTCCGCGTCGATAACAGAGCCAACCGCAGTGCGGTTGAATAGGCGCATGCACCTGACCACGGATCCTCGCTTCGCCGCCGTGCGGCTTCGCGATGGAGGTCTCGTGGCAGTGCCGACCGAGACTGTCTACGGTCTCGCTGCTCGTGCTGACGATCCGCACGCCGTAGCGCGCATCTATGCCGCCAAAGGTCGTCCCGCTGATCACCCACTCATCGTGCATGTCGCGAATGCCCTCGCCCTCGATGAATGGGCAGTGCAGATCCCCGAGTACGCCCACAAGCTCGCCGCTGCTTTCTGGCCAGGCCCGATGACACTGGTGGTCAAACGCAGTGAGCGTGCCGGTGACTTCATCACCGGGGGTCAGGATTCCGTCGCGGTACGAGTCTCGTCGCATGTCTTGATGGAGGAAACTCTGCGCGCGCTCGTCACGCTGACCGATGATCCTGCGATCGGGATCGCAGCCCCGAGCGCTAATCGATTCGGCAAGGTAAGTCCGACATCCGCGAAACACGTGCTCGAAGAGTTCGCAGGGATCATCTCCGACGACGACCTGATTCTCGACGGCGGCGAGAGTGCGGTTGGAGTCGAATCAACGATCATCGATTGCACTGACGAAATCCCGGGACTCCTGCGGGCCGGTGCGATCACGATCGATGACATCGAGCGAGTTACCGGCCTCACACCGGGGTTAACCTCAACGGTGCGCGCCTCGGGAACACTCGACTCTCACTACGCGCCCACGGCCGAGGTCGTCATCACCGAAGCATCAGGGCTCACGGAGAGTCATTCCACTGACGAGGCTCGAGTCGGGTTGCTCGCCCTCGCCTCAGTGGCGACCCCGACCGGCATGGTGAGGCTTTCCGCTCCGGCATCAAATGATGAGTACGCCCACGTGCTCTACTCCGCCCTGCGCGAGGCTGATGCCCTTCAACTCACGACTGTGCTCGCCGTGCTCCCCGACGACACGGGCCTCGGAGCCGCGGTCATCGACCGTCTGCGCCGAGCCGCGCACCGCTAGAGCGAGCCGATTCACGAGGGGATCACCCCATTTTGGCGCTCTGAACGCCCTGCCCTATGCTTATGCGGTCGCCAACGGCACAAGGTCGACGGAGACATAGGTCCCCATCGTCTAGTGGCCTAGGACACCGCCCTTTCACGGCGGCAGCACGGGTTCGAATCCCGTTG
>CALFIA010000093.1 GCA_937876275.1 uncultured Actinomycetes bacterium
GCCACGGTGGCGTACAGGGAGAGGGCGGAGTCCAGGCCCGTCAGGGTGAACACCTTGACCACCCGTGGTGCACTCGCCACCACGGCCAACGTCGCCTGACGCTCCCGGGCGTCGGCCAGGGCATTGACGAACACGCTGAGCCCGGTGGAATCGAGAAAACTGACGTCACTGAGGTCGACGACAATCCGGCCGCTCGAGTCGAGGGCCGACAGGGCCGCCTGCAGGCTCGGGGCCGTGTGCACGTCGAGCTCGCCGCCGACGGTGACAACGGTCGCCGAAGGCTCCTCATGAACGCCAATGGTCAGATCCACGTCCCAACTCTCGCATACGCAGGTCAGGCGAGCGAGATTCGAATGTCCTCCGTGCCGCGGGCCGGCTCGATCATCGACCAAGGAAGGCGAAAAACCCGACCCGGCGAAACCGGCCACGGCAGGGTTCGCCGCGACAGCACTCGGGCGCCTTGACGTACGACCACCTTTGGGAGCGCCTTGTACTCCGACGACCAGAGCAGCACTCGGTCGCGTGCGGGAGCGACGTCACCGGTGCGCACCAGGCCAGGGCTGACCCACGTGAACGGCTCGTCGGCACGGACCCGCGCCGCTGTTTCCGGCGCCTGCTCCCCCGCGAGCCAGCGCATCACCTGCCGGGCGGCATGCACGCCATCGAGTGATGCGACATCGGCCGTATCGACAGGATGCAGGAGATTGCCCGCAGCGAAGATGCCCTCGCGGCTGGTGCGAAGTGCTGTGTCGACGATCGGGCCGCGTGAACCAGGATCCATCGAGAGCCCGTTGCTCTGTGCCAATTCGTAGTCGGGAATCCAGTCGCCGGTGAAGATCACCGTGTCGCATTCGACGACACGGCGTCGGCCTGTGTCGATCTGCTCGATCTCCACCCCTTCAACGCGCTCGCGACCGATAACGCGAATGACGCGCGTGCGGCGCGCAATCGGAACGCGCAAGGCAAGGCGACCGGGGATGGCCATCACTGCGTAGGACTCCGGCTGCTCGAATTCTGTGGTCATCGCGACAGTCGCGCAGCCCACCTCGCGCAATGTGAGAACTGCAGACCAGCTGACGAGTTCCGCGCCGACAACGACTGCTCGTGTTCCGACTGCTTGATGCTTGAGATGCACGAGATTCTGCAACTGCCCGGTGGTCATCACACCCTGCGGACGATCACCCGGAATGCGTCGCGCAGCGCGCGGGCGCTCACGTGCACCTGTCGCCAGGATGATCGCGTCAGGAGTGATCACTTCGCGACCCTGCGACGACGTGAGTTCTGCACTCATCGGCCCGGCCCACCCAGTGACCATCGTGCCCGTGCGAATGCTGACTCCGGCCGACTGTGCACGCTCGACGAGCGTGCGCGCATACGAAGGCCCCGTCATGACGCGCTTGAGATCGCGGAGTCCGTAACCGGTGTGGTCGCTGTGCCGCGGAATGCCACCGGCCGCGCTTTCGCGTTCAATGATCGTGACGCTTTCGGCGCCTTGTGACTTCAATTCGCGCGCGGCACTCAGGCCTGCAGGGCCACCACCGATGATCAGGACATCACTCATGAGTGGTCATCACCTGATCGAATGAGTTCGTCGATCTCGGCGCCGCAGAAGAAACCCTGGCAGCGGCCCATGAGTGCGCGAGTGCGTCGACGGAGGCCATCGACATCACACGGAGGAATGGGAGAAGCGAGCGCATCGCGAATCTCGCCTCGAGTCACTCGCTCGCAAAAGCACACGATCTGCCCGTACTGCGGGTCCTCCGCAATGAGATCGGCACGTTGATACGGACGGGGAAATGCCTCGCCGATATTCGGCATCTGCGGTGGCGGGGGCACTTCACTGCGCGGAGTGAGCGCCACGCCGGCAGCATCCAGCAATTCGCGTGAGTGCTCGGCGAGAGCCATGGATGCAGTCAGACCCGTGGAACGAATGCCGCCCAGCAGCAGGTAACGCTGACTCGCATCAACATCGACGACGAAGTCACTGTGCTCAGTCGAGGCACGAAGTCCCGCATAACTCGCCGTCACTTCCTCGTTGATCAGCGCCGGCATGAGTGCCGCACCCTTCTCCAGCAGGAAGGCGAATCCCTCCTCTGATGTAGAGGTGTCGGTGCGATCGACGAGATTTTCCGAGGTCGGCCCGAGCATCACGTTGCCGAAGATGGTCGGACTGATCAGCACGCCTTTGCCCTTTTCGGTTGGCACCGGAAGCACGATGGTGTTCGCCATCGGTCGCGTGAGCTTGTCGAAG
>CALFIA010000094.1 GCA_937876275.1 uncultured Actinomycetes bacterium
TGCTCTTCCGATCTGCTCTCGTGGATCACACGTTCGTCGTCGAGCAGCAGCGCGCTCCAGGGCTCGTCCAGGGTGAAGCGCAGGCCTTGCGGGCCGCGGGCGTCGAAGACACGGGTCTCGCCGCCCTTGATGCCCGGTCGTGCCTTGAGGATCAGTCGCTCGGTGTCGAGCTCCATCTCCTGCATGCGATGGGTGTCGATGAGCAGGGCGCCGTCGCGCACGGCCCAGTGCGCCCACGCATGCCCGCCTGAGCGAATGGCTACCTGCCAGCCCTCGGCTCGGGCCCATTGGACTGCGGTGATGACGTCTTGGTCATTGGCGACCTCCACCACGGCCATCGGCCGGCGATCGGGAAGGCGGCGGTTGAACTGGCGACCAGTGGCTGCGTTCTCGAATCCGTCGTCACCGGGCAGCCATGCCTGTCCGGCAAAAGTCGGTACCGTTGTCATCGCATCCCCAGCCGAGGTCTCTACTTGTCCCGCGATGCGGGCAAATTCTCTCGCATCGTGGACGCAATGGTAATCGGGCGCTAGCCTCCGTCAAGGGGTTTTAGCAATGCATATAGAGGTGAAGGGACGCAGATGTCATCGGTTCGGCTTCGAGGCACGCTCGACGGCATCCCGGCCTACAAGGCGGGCCAGCCGCCGACCCTGGCGCCTGGCGTTACCCCGTACAAACTCTCGAGCAATGAGAACCACCACGACCCACTTCCCTCAGTCTTGCGTGCTGCCGAGCAGGCGCTAGCCGAGTTACATCGCTACCCCGACTATGGCTCCGGGGCTCTGGTTGCCGAGCTCTCGCAGCGCTTCGAGGTTCCCGTCAGCGACATTGCGGTCGGTACCGGCAGCGTAGGTCTGCTTCAGCAGCTCGTGCAGATCACTGCAGGCCCAGGCGACGGCGTGCTGTTTGCCTGGCGCTCCTTCGAGGCCTACCCGATCATGACTCAAATCTCTGGTGCCACGGCGCAGCGTGTGCCGCTCAATGCCGATGACCGACATGATCTTGACGCGATGCTCGATGCGATCGACGAGACGACTCGCATCGTGTTCATCTGCAATCCCAACAACCCGACCGGTACTGCAGTCGGTCGCGAAGCCATTGCCCGATTCCTTGCAGCAGTGCGCTCCGACATTCTCGTAGTCATCGACGAGGCCTATTGCGAATTCGTGAACCCGGATCTCATCCCTGATGGCCTGGAGTTCTACCGCGAATACGAGAACGTTGCCGTGCTTCGCACGTTCTCCAAGGCCTATGGTCTCGCTGCCCTGCGTGTGGGCTACTGCATCGCGCATGAACCCGTCGCGGAGGCGCTACGCAAGGTGCAGGTGCCCTTCGGAGTTAACTCAGTTGCCCAGGTTGCTGCGATCGCATCACTCCATGCTGAAGACGAGCTACTCGAACGAGTCTCGACCATCATGGCTGAGCGCACACGCGTTGAGCAGGGTCTCGAAGCTGCGGGACTCTCGCCCTCAGAGTCAGAGGCCAATTTCGTCTGGCTTCGCCTGGGAGAGCGCACCATGGAGTTTGCTGCGGCTTGCGATGCCATCGGCTTGTCGGTACGTCCCTTCGCGGGTGAAGGTGTCCGCATCACTATCGGTGAGCCCGAGGCGAATACCCGTTTCCTCGAGTTCGCCTCGACGTGGTCGTAGAGGGTTAGACCGAGCGAAGTCCGGCCTCGATAGCGAGCGGGCGAATTCGCTCGTCGTAGGAAGCAATTCCCTCGTCGTAGTCCGAGAATGAGATCGCCATGCCGTCAAGGCCACCCTCGCGCATTCGCAGCATGCCCTCGACGATCTGCTCGGGCGTGCCCACCAGGGGAAGTGCGAAGAATCCGGCGGCAGCCCGATCGATCAGTACTTCGTTCTGGAAGATGTCGATGCTGCGCGAGGTTCCCATGAGCGCCTCGACGAAAGCCTTGGTGCCCTCGTTATCGCGCATCTCGCGAGCCACGTACTCGAACTTCTTCTTCGCCTCGGCTTCGGTATCAGCGCACACCACGTAGCCGTGACCGAACAGCAGCGGGTTAGTTCCGAAGTTCGTGCGCGCTTCCTCTCGTGCCGTGGACGTGAGGCCGGCCATCATCTCCCAGGCAGGCACGGCGATGAAGTTCAAATCGCAGTGCTTCTGCGCGAACTCGCGGCCTGCAGGCGATGAGCCCGCGCTCATCACTACCGGACGCGGATCCTGAAGTGGATGGGGAAGTGAAATCAGCTCAGTTCCGTGGTGATAAACGCCCTCGAAATCGAATGGGGCATCCTCGCTCCACAGTCGCTCGACGAGAGTCATCCACTCGTCGGCGAACACATAGCGCTCGTCATGTTCGCGCTGCTCCGCACCGAACATCGCGAACTCAGTCTCGTTCCAGCCGGCAGTGACGTTGATGCCAAAGCGACCGCCGGAGATGTGATCGATGGTGGCCGACATCTTCGCGGCAACAATCGGATGGAACAAAGGCATGTGCATGGTGGCGAAGATCGCCGCCCGTTCGGTCACGGCTGCAAGCCCGGCTGCCCAGGTGAAGGTCTCGAATACGCGGTCGTACTCGCTCTTCGAACGGAAAGTGTTCTTCCACCGGGCTAGCGGAATGATCGCGTCGATACCCGCTCGGTCTGCCGCCTGCGCGACTCGCTTCGACTCATCCCAGGTTGCCTTGGGCAAGGTGTCGGCGTGCGTGATGCTCGAGCCCCGTGCGGTGTTCAGGCAGAACAGCGCGAGCTTGAACCCGTCGCGGTCTGCGACCGGATTCGAGGAAGCGGGAACGGGGGTGTCGAGCGGGCTGGCAGCCATGGGATCTCCAATCCGAGGTGGTGCACCAAACTGTAATAGTATTAGGGTTACAGTCAAGGGCTTTTCGTCAGAAGAGGGGTAGGCACATGTCGATTGCCGAGAGCACCGGCATGGTGCGCCCGCCGATGCAAGAGCGCAGCCGCGAGGCGTGGGATCGCATCCTCGAAGCTGCGCTCGAGATCCTGATCGGTGAAGGGCGTGCCTCGTTGACGATCTCGGCGGTGTGCTCGCGAGCCAAGGTGGCTCCTACCGCGATCTACGCAAGGGTCGATGGCATTGCCGGGCTGTTTTGGGCCCTGTACGAATCGCAGATGGAGGGCGTGTTCGCGACTCAGGAAGCCCTCTTCACCCAGGCTGAGGCACTCGAACCGGGTACCAAGGAGCGAATTGACGCTGTGGTGCGAGCCGTGACCACAACCTTTCGCGAGCATGAGTCGTTCCTTCACCCGATCATTAATTACTCGGCGAGCGATCCGGTACTTCAAGCCCGCGGCGCCGAGACATCCTTCGCGTTGACCACCCGACTGTGCGGCCTACTCGGAACCGGGCTCGCCGACCAACGTGCCTACGACACCGCTCGGATGATCCAGCAGGAGTGCATTCTGCGGGCCATGTACGGCGACACCTGGCTGAGCCCGGAGTCCGAGAGCTACGAAGACTTCGTCGCTCGACTCACGCGCATGGCTCAGGCTCGCTTTGCTTCTCAGGCATAGATTTTCCGAAGTTCGCCCACTACGTGGGATCGATGTCCCATACTTCGGGAGAAGTCACCCATTGGAGGCCCAGTGATCAAGTTCTGGATTACCACCCGACCCAAGCCTGGCATGGATCGCGAGCAGTTCGACTACGAGTGGGGAATTATCCACACCTCGATGATGGTGACCACGCCAAGCGTGCTCAATGGGTCGTTCAAGCGCTACACCCAGCATCGCTCTGTGCTCGACGGATTCACCGATGCCGAACTCGCCATCCCGCGCTCGTCGGAGGGCTGGTACAGCGTCGCCGATCACATGTGCTCGACGTATGACGATGTCGTTCAGGCCGTCGTGGCAGAGGACTACCGACGCAGGATGTTTCCGCATCGGTTCTCCGACAAGGTGATGGTCGTCGAGCTCACCGCCACCGAAGTCTTCTTCGACACGACACCGTCGAGACTCGATGCCGGTGGCGTCAAGATCATCAACCACATCATGACGAAGGACGGCGTGAGCCAGGACGACTTCACGAAGTGGTGGAGAAGTGAATACGCGCCGCTGCTGCAAGAGGTCGCGGGAGCAGGACCGGTATATCGCTACGTGCAGAACCCCTCTGTGCCCGGCGATCCCGCCTTCTTCAAGGGCAGTCTGTTCGAGCTCGGCAATACCGGCACCTACGCCGGGATCGAAGAGCTCTACTTCAACGACCTTGAGGGCGTTAAGCAGATGCGCCTCAACCCGGCGATACACGAGCCGCTGCGAGCCAAGGCATCAGAGATGATCGATCTCGATCGCAGCTTCGGAATGGTTGTCGTGGAGCGCGTGGTCTTCGACTTCACCGGTGATCGCGCGAATCTCGTGCCTGCTGTTCGTGATCCCGAGTCCATTGAGTACCGCATGGTGCAGTCCGAGCGCGGCTGGGACAACTGGAATGCGATTCGCCCGGTGGGCTCCCCGAAGGTCGCGGGGGAGTAGTTCGTGGCGACATCCGGGCTGGCTCTTGGTACCGAGCGCAATGAGGCGCTTGATCACGGTCTGGAATTGCTGCGCGCTGCGTGGACGGAGTTCGACGCCGCACGATTGATGCAGCCGGCGGTCGAACGCGACACCCTGCGCGTTGACGAGCCACTGCCTCAGCGTGGCGAGGGCGTGGTGGCCGCGTTGGACGCCGCCTCGCAAGTTCTCGACCAGAGCCTGGCGCAAACCAGGCCACGCTTCTTCGCCTATGTCGGCTCCTCCGGGCTGGAGTCCGCAGTACTTGCCGATGCGATGGCTCACTCCTATGACGTCAACATGGCCGGCGAGTCCGGCGCCGCGGATGCAGTGGAGAAGCAAGCTCTGCGGTGGGTAGGGGAGTTCGTCGGATTTCCGGCAGGCGGAGGGGCCTTCACCAGCGGTGGAATGGTCTCGAACCTCACCGCACTGATGGCCGCCCGCACTCATGCATTACCGCGCAGTCGAGATGAAGGCATGACCGTGCCAGCGGCGCTGTATGCGAGTAGCGAGTCGCACTCCAGCGTCGAGCGCGCAGCCGAGATCCTCGGATTCGGCAAGCGACACCTGCGTTCAGTGCCGATTGACGGTTCTCGCCGGATGAACGTGGCCGAGCTACGACTCATGATCGAAGCTGATCTCTCTGCGGGCATCGTCCCCGTTGCCGTGGTGGCCACCGGAGGCACGACTCTCACGGGCACAGTCGATCCGATCGGAGCCATCGCCGACGTGTGCGAGGAGTTCGGTGTGTGGCTGCATGTGGACGGTGCCTACGGGCTTCCTGCTGCTGCGACAGCATCAAAGGCTCACCTTTTTGCAGGACTTGATCGTGCCAACTCAGTCTCGGTCGATGCGCACAAGTGGATGTTCGTGCCGAAGGCCTGCGGCGTGCTCCTAGTTCGAGAGCAAGTCGAGCTCTTCGAGGCCTTCCAGCACGATGCGTCGTACCTGGTGGAGCACGAGAACTACCGACACCCGGTCGACGGAACCCTCGAGTACTCCCGACCCTTCCGCTCCCTGAAGCTCTGGACAGCATTCCGCGCACACGGCGCAGATGCCTTCCGTGTGGCGGTCGAGCGCGACATCGAGCTAGCTGTCGAGCTCGCTGAACTCGTGCGTGCACGGCCGAACATGGAATTGCTGGTTGAGTCACCGGACCTATCGATCGTGCCCTTTCGTCGTATCCCTTCGCGCGGCGACATTGATGCGCATAACCATCGCCTCGGCGAGCTGATCCAGGCCGATGGCCGAGTGTTCGTCGCGAGTGCAGTCCTTGACGGAAAGGCCTGCTTGAGGCCGTGCATCGTGAACTTCCGTACATCGAGTGATGACGTGCGTGCACTGATCGACATTGCCGAGGAGCTCGGCCGAGATCTCGAAGAGAGGGGCCAATAATCATGTTCTCCACCACTTGGAGCACGTCGCCGCGCGAGTACGACGTCATTCGCGATCGCGATGTCAAGATCCCGGTCAGTGCCGGGTACGAACTCGACTGCCAGGTCTTCCGCCCTGATGGCGAAGGCCCCTTCCCGGTGATTCTCGGGCTCGCGCCTTATCCCATCGATGACCAGGCCGCGAATTTCATGCCGGTGCCGATGCGTTACCCGAACGCTCACATGGAGTCGGGCGATCCCTTCTTCTATGCGCGTCGCGGATACGTACATGTCATCGGCAACCTGCCTGGCACCGGTGTCTCAGGCGGACAGTTCGATCACATGGGCCCTGAGGCGATCATGGCTGTGTACGACGCGATCGACTGGGCGTCGAAGCAATCGTGGAGCGATGGCAACGTGGGCATGTTCGGCATGTCGTATTACGGCATGGTGCAGGCCCTCGTCGCGATGATGGAGCCGCCGGCGCTGAAGGCGATCTTCTGCCCATTCTCGGTGACCGACCAGTTCCGCGACACCTATTACAAGGGTGGCATCTTCGGCTACGCCTTTCTCAAGGGCTGGTCTGTCGCACTGCGTAAGGCGCGGATCCGCGGAAGCTATGCCGAGATAGTCGGCGAGGAGCAGTTCCTTGCACTCGTCGAGGAAGCCAAGAACGATCCCGAGAACCAGCTCGTCCCGACCATCATGGATGTGCTCAACGGCATTGACGATCCGGTGAACCGATTCCTGGCCGAGTTCATCGTGAACCCGACGTATGGCCCGCACTACGAGCCGCGCAATGTTGATTACTCGCAGGGTTGCACCGTGCCGGGCTACTTCGGGGCGTGCTGGGGCATCTACGGCCTGCACCTGAACGCCGCGTTTCGCTCCTTCGTGAACTGGAATGGCCCGGCTCGTGTGACGGTCGGCCCACCTGCTTATCTCGATCGTCCGATTACCCAGTACCAAGACGAATCGCTGCGCTGGTTCGATCACTGGCTCAAGGGCATCGATACCGGGTATATGGACGAGCCCGATGTCCGTGTGTTTGTCACCGGCGGCGACGGCCGGTGGAAG
>CALFIA010000095.1 GCA_937876275.1 uncultured Actinomycetes bacterium
GATCTGGCACCGTTGGCCGAGGACCTTCTTGCGGCCACCCATCTCAATCTCGCCGGAATCATGGCCGTGGCCCCCCTTGAGGGTGATGCTCAGGCAGCCTTTGAGCTGCTTGCCAACACTCATCTCAGGCTCCTGAGGATTGCTCCGGAGGCCACCATCGTCTCTGCCGGCATGAGTGGCGACCTCGAGGCTGCCATCGCTCACGGCGCGACACAGGTGCGCATAGGGGGCGCGCTCCTAGGGAACCGGCCCCCACTGAAGTAACCTGAAGATTCCTGTAGGGCAATTTTCGGAGGTTTTACGTCTCATGGCTAGCGCAATGCGCAAGATGGCTGTGTATCTCGGCCTCGTTGAGGACGATGATCACGAGGAGTTTTACGCCGACGACGATTACGAAGATGCGCGCCAAAACGTGCGCACCCGCGATCGTCGCCCGCCTGCTCCGACCTACGAAGAGCGTGAGCCCGACCGCTACCAGAGCCGCAGTGTGCGCGCGATCCCAGACCAGCGTGCTGCGCGAACGTTTCGTGACGACGCAACTCCAGACCGTCGCCCGTCAATGGCACCGATGGCTGATCGTCGCCCCGTAGCTCCCGTTGAATTTAGTCGGATCGAAACTGTGCATCCGCGCAGTTACAACGATGCTCGCCGTATTGGTGAGGATTACCGCGATGGCGTTCCTGTGATCATGAACCTCACAGAGCTTGATGATCCTGATGCCAAGCGCATCATTGACTTTGCTGCAGGCCTGGTCTTTGGCATGCATGGCAGTATCGAACGCATCACCAACAAGGTGTTCCTGCTCTCACCCGCCAACGTCGATGTCGGCGACCAGGCACGTGCCCAGGTCGCCGAGGATGGCTTCTTCAACCAGAGTTAGGGCTTTTCATGCATGCCGTCTGGCAGGTACTTGCCACGGTGCTGTGGCTCTACTGGCTCACGTTCATCGCTCGACTGATCCTCGATCTGGTTCAGGCGTTCTCGCGAAACTGGCGGCCGACCGGCATCGTGCTGATCATCGCCGAGTTCGTGTTCACCATCACCGACCCGCCTCTGCGCATGATTCGTCGGGTCATCAAGCCGATTCGGGTCGGTAACTTCTCGTTCGACCTCGCATTCCTGATCGTGCTGATCGTTCTCAACATCTTGATCGGTGTCGTGCAGAACCTCTGATTGTGCAAGGCTTCATCACCGTCGCTCGAATGGGGAAACAGTGAAGTCCTCTCGCATTACCGTGCTGGCTGCCGCGGGAACGGCGCTGCTGGTTGCTGCCGCGACTCTCGTCGGCGCGAATGCGGCGTCGGCAGACATGATCTGGACCCAGTCGTACCAGCGCTCGAGCCAGACCGAAGCATGCACCGCGCAACCGGGCGAAACTCCATGGCAAGCATCGTGGGGCCCTGACTCAAGTTGGCATCCTTCGTGGGAGCAGTGGGCGAATCATGGTCAGGGTGGCTGGACCTGCACGCGGGCGATTACCTGGGCACGTAGCACCGACCCGTACCCCCTGGGTTCGATCGGCCCCGGCGGCGGACTCGTCTTCCTGATCTCGAACGGAGTGCATTACGAGGTTGCGCCGCACTCGTGGCGATTCCTCGCCGGGGATCCTGGGATTGACTGGTGTTACCAGTACCCGTCGACCGTCACGGGCGCGAGCGCAACGGCCGTCGGTACGGGGTCGGCGAATTCTGCAGCGATGCTAGGTGTCTGCACCAGCGGTGCGGCCAATCTTGCTGCCGCATACGCCGGCACTGATGGCAGCACCGGGCAGTGGTTCATTCCGTCGAAGGATGAGCTCAATGCGCTGTGCAATTACTCGCGGAATCCGAGTTCTCCTGCAGCGCCGTCAGTGGCCTGCTCCGGTTCGCAGGATGCCGGCTTCGCGGCAAGTGCTTACGGACTCGAAACCGGGCTGCAGTACTGGAGCTCGTCGCTGAACAACGCGACGCAAGCGTGGGCTCAGATCTTTACGGTCGGTGCCGCAACGAGCTCAGACACGACGAGCAATAGTCAGAAGGCGCGACCGATTCGGGCGTTCTAAGCGCGGGAAGACCCAGACACACTTCTTGGTTCATTGCCATCTGTGATAGTATCGAAAACGATACATTGGAGGTGTCGTGTCGTCCCTGCTTTCTGAGGCCCGCCGAGTCTCTGGCCTCACTCAGGCCGAGGTCGCTCGGTTGGCGGGCACCTCGCGTCCCAATGTCTCGGCCTTTGAACATGGCCGGAGAAGCCCCACCCTCGACACCCTCGAGAGGATCCTGGCTGCAAACGGCCAGCGGCTGGTCGCCATTTCGGTTCTTGATTTCGAGCAGCATGTCGATCGTCGAGGCAAACCCTTCTTTGTGCCAAACCAACTTCCACAACTGTCACCAGCAGCATCTCTAGCTCGGGTGACCCTTCCTAAGCGCGTGAGTTGGTCGGGTACGCAGGGGACATGGGATCTCGCCGACCGCTCTCAGCGTTTGCTCGCCTACCAGCTTCTGCTCGCGGAGGGCGATCCTGTCGACATTTCGACTTTTGTTGACGGGACTTTGCTTGTCGACCTTTGGTCTGAAATGTTCCTTCCTGACGAGATTCGCTCGGCTTGGCAGCCACTCGTCGACCAAGTTCTCGGATAGCACTCGACATGAATGAGTCGGCACCGATCACTGGGTTCCAGGTCGAGGTTGCGAATCTGTTTTTCGCACTGCCTGAAGCTTCGTCGTTTCTGCTCGCCGGAGGGCTGGCCTTACTTGCGCAGGGGATGAGCGTCAGACCAACTGAGGACATGGATGCATTCACCTCGAACCCTGACGACGTTCAGCGGGCGAGCGCGGCATTCCAGGTGGCGGCGCGTTCGCGCGGTTGGGGTGTTGAGGTCATGCGTGCTTCCGAAACCTTCGTCCGACTTCAAGTGGAGGGCTCGGAGCAGATCCTGGTCGATCTTGCTCTTGATTCGCCCCCGGGTTTGCCGTCGATGATGTCGATCCTTGGGCCGACGTATGCGCCAGATGAATTGGCAGCCCGAAAACTGCTTGCCTTGTTCGGTCGGGCGCTGCCCCGAGACTTCGTTGATGTTTACCGCGTCAACAAAAGTCGTTCGGAATCAGACCTTTTGGAACTTGCGCGAAGTATCGACCCTGGGCTAGACGAGGGGCAGCTTGCGCTGGCCATGGGGCAACTGGCCAGATACTCGGACTCTCAACTGGACATTGGATCGGAAGAGATTGACGCCATGCGTGCCTACTTTGACGAATGGACCAGGAGGCTTGCGGAGAGGAGGTAGGCGGCTTACTTGAATAGCTCGCCTCGTGCAGCATCAATCTCGTCGCTCAGCTCTGCAGCTTCAGGAACCGGCATTCTCTCGGCGTTGAGGATCTGCTCAGCGGAACTGGTCGAGTCCTTGAGGATCGCCAGGGCGATCTCGACCTCGCCGGCATCGGCAGCGAAGGAGTCTGCGGGTGCCGCTGACTCGGTGACAGCTGTCGCGAGAACCTCATCGGCAATGAGCTGGCCGTGTTCGGCCATGGTGGCCTTCGCGTCGGCGTCATTGCTCGACCAGAAGAGCTGGATGCGGTCGGTGATCTCGAGGCCCGAGGACTTACGGGCTTCCTGCACGGCACGCACGATCTCGCGGGCGAGGCCGGCGCGGCGGAGCTCATCGGTGATGGTGAGGTCGAGGGCGATGCTCTCGCCGCCCTCGGAGGCCACCGCCCAGCCTTCGCGCGGGGTCTCGGTGATCACGACATCGTCA
>CALFIA010000096.1 GCA_937876275.1 uncultured Actinomycetes bacterium
TGATCATGAATCGCTTCCGTCCGACCGCCGAGGAGCACACCTATCGCCTCAGCGAGCTCACCGACATCGTGGGCGCGCGAACGATCCTCAAGCCTCTGCTGCCTGAACGCATGGTGTTCCAGCAGGCTGAGGGATCAGGCGCGCCTGTGCAAGCAATTCCGGGCGTTGCCGCCAAGGAGGTCGGCGAGATCCTCAACTCGTACCTGACCAAGCTGCTGCGTGAGCCACGCCCCGTCGCCACTGCCTGACCGAGTCCGAAAGCGATACACAGGCGAAACACGGCGCCGCCTGGGCGTAACACACCCTTCGTAACGTGCTTCTCATGACGGGGGCAAAGGCGAGCGCAGTGATCACGCCGTTCGACGAGATGTCGAGCGACGGCGGCACTCGCCCCACCCACGCCGACCTACACCGAGCACTCGACACCGTGGGCCCGACCGGCCTGGCTGAGCGCGCTCGCCAACGCGATGCATACCTCGACCGCCACGGCATCACCTTCACCCTCGGGGAGCGCGAGCGCCCGCTACCCATGGATCTGGTTCCCCGACTGATCACCGGCGAGGAATGGACCCGAATCGAGAAAGGTGTCGTGCAGCGGCTCAAGGCGCTGGAGCACTTCCTCTCTGACGTGTACGGCTCCGGCCAGGTGCTGAAAGACCGCATCATTCCGCGATCACTCGTCACGACATCGACTCACTTTCATCGGCAGGCCTGGGGCATCGAGCCACCCAATGGCGTGCGCATTCACGTTTCGGGAATCGACTTGATTCGCGATGAGCATGGCGAGTTTCGAGTACTTGAGGACAACCTTCGCAATCCATCAGGTGTTTCGTATGTGCTCGAGAATCGACGCACTCTCGCCCACGTGCTACCTGAGGTGTTCGCCAACTATCAGGTGCGCTCGGTGAATGAGTATCCCGAGAAGCTTCTCGAGGCCTTGCGCGCAGCCGCACCGACTGATGTGGACGACCCGACGGTCGTGATTCTGACTCCGGGGGTACACAACTCGGCTCACTACGAGCATGCATTCCTAGCGCGGCATATGGGCGTCGAACTCGTCGAGGGTCGAGATCTCTACTGCAGGGAATCCACCGTCTACATGCGCACTACATCCGGGCCGCGTCCGGTCCACGTCATCTACCGCCGTATCGACGATGACTTCCTCGATCCCGTCCACCTCAGGCCAGACAGCGTCCTCGGTGTGCCGGGTCTGATCAATGCAGCACGGGCCGGCAAGGTGTCCATCGCGAATGCGATTGGCAACGGCGTCGCTGACGACAAAGCCGTGTACTCGTATGTGCCAGATCTCATCCGGTATTACCTCGGAGAAGAGCCGGTACTCCCGAATGTCGACACATTCGACCTTTCGGATAGTGATCAACGCGAGCATGTTTTCGCCAACATCGAGCGCATGGTGGTAAAGCCCAGTGATGGGTCCGGCGGTTACGGCCTCGTCATGGGCCCCTCCGCTACCGAGAAGCAGCTCACGGATGTCAGGGCCGCCGTGAACGCCGACCCACGCGGTTGGATTGCCCAACCCGTAGTCACCTTTTCTACCTGCCCCACCGTCCTAGAAGACGGCAGCATCGAACCCCGCCACGTCGACCTTCGGCCTTTCGCCGTGAACGATGGCACGAACGTCTTCGTTCTCCCCGGTGGTCTGAGCCGAGTTGCCCTGCCCAAGGGCAGCCTGGTGGTGAACTCCAGCCAAGGCGGCGGCTCCAAGGACACCTGGGTACTCGATGATGCTGCGCCGCGAAGTGCATCCGCGTCGGTAAGCATCCCCCGACTCACGGTGGTCGATACAGACATCCCTGACCGAGCTGATGCACCGAGCAGCCACGACGATCGCATCGTGCAGCAAGAACGTCAGCAACAGCAGGCACACACGATGACCCGCCAGATGGGCGGCACCTCATGCTGAGTCGTATCGCCGAGTCCTTCTTCTGGCTGGGTCGCTATCTCGAACGAGCTGAAGCCACAGCCCGGATGCTGGCCGAGCATCATCAACTACTGGTCGAAGACCAGTCAGTCTCTGACGACGTCGCGTGCGCGGTGCTTCTGGATGCACTCAGCCTCCCGCATGAGTCGATCACGACAGGCCACGATCTCGTGCGCGCCGTCGTCGGAACTGAACTGCTGCCCTCCACGGTCGTAGGTGCCGTGTCAGCCGCGCGCGACAATGAAATCAGTTTT
>CALFIA010000097.1 GCA_937876275.1 uncultured Actinomycetes bacterium
GGCCGGAACGTAGAGTTCCCAGCCCAATTCGCCGACGTACGTGAGTCGAGTGGCCCGTACGGTGAAGAACCCGATGTCGATCAACTGCGAAGTACCGAAGGGGAACGCCTCATTCGAGAGATCTGCCTTCGAGACGCGCATGAGCAATTCACGTGACTTCGGGCCCATCAAGCCGAGTACGGCGTAGGCGCTGGATACGTCAACGACCTCAACCTGCATGTCATCGCTCGTATGACGATTGATCCAGTCCGCGTCGCGTACGACCGAAGCCGATCCGGTGACCCACATGAACTCGTCATGCGCGATGCGAGTAATCGTGACGTCGGCCTCGTAGGTGCCGCGCGCATTGAGCACGCCCGTGTACACGACGCCGCCGATCGGTACGTTGACATCGGCTGTGCACAGCCACTGCAGCAGTCGCTCGGCATCACGGCCCTTGACCAACAACTTGCCGAAGCTAGTCTCGTCGAAGATCGCGACGTCATTGCGCGTCGCGCGCTGCTCCTCGTCGACCCACGGAATCCAGTTCTGCTTGCCCCAGGCGTAGTCGATCGAGGCATCCTCACCCGCTGGGGCGAAGTAGTTCGGGCGCTCCCAGCCCATGCGTGAGCCGAAGCAGGCATTCGCGGCCGCAATGCGATCGTGCACCGGTGACTGGCGGAATGGGCGCGCGGTCGCGAACTCGCGATTGGGCCACGGCACTGAATAGTGCAGGCCGAGTACTTCGCCTACGCGGGCGCGCAGCCATTGGTTATTTCCATTGAAAGGAGCGAAGCGGCGGATGTCGACACCGACGAGGTCGCTCTGCGGTTCGCCCGACACGATCCACTCGGCCAGCGCGCGACCGGCGCCTCCGGCTGATGCAATGCCCACGGAATTGAACCCTGCGCCGACAAAGAAGTTCTTGAGCTCGGGTGCCTCGCCGAGGATGAACTGGTTGTCGGGGGTGAAGGACTCAGGGCCGTTGTAGAACATCTTGATGCCGGTTTCCTGCAAAGCCGGAACGCGGTGCAGGGCGCTTTCCATCAGGATCGAGAAGTGATCCCAGTCCTCCTCGAGTAGCTGGAACTCGAAGGGGTACGGGATCTGGTCAGGAGAGACCCACGGCTTGGCCTCGGGCTCGAAGCCACCGACGACAAGACCGCCGACCTCTTCCTTCATGTACGTGTAGCCGTCGGGGTCGCGCAGAATCGGCATCATTCGATGCACGCCCTCGATCTGCTCGGTGACGACGTAGAAGTGCTCGGCCGAGTGCAGGGGAACGTTCACCCCGCACATCGCACCGATCGCCTTGGCCCACTGGCCGGCGCAGTTCACGACGATCTCGGCTTCGATATCGCCGGCGTCAGTCTGCACCCCGGTGACGACGCCGTCTTTTGTCGTCACGCCCAGCACGCGAGTGCGCTCGAAGACCTGAGCGCCCTTCATGCGCGCGCCCTTGGCGAGTGACTGCGTGACATCGGTCGGGTTCGCGGTGCCGTCGTAGGGCAGCCAGATCGCGCCTTGGATGTCGGAGATGTTCAGGACGGGGTAGAGCTCCTTGGCACGCTCGGGCGTGATGATCTCGCACTCAAGGTTGTAGGCCTCCGCTGCTGCAGCAGTGCGCAGGAGCTGCACCATGCGGTCAGGCGTTCGTGCCACGGTGACGCCGCCGCACTCCTTATAGCCGGTGCCGAGACCTGTCTCGGCCTCGAGTTCTTGGTAGAGCTTGGCCGAATACTGCACGAGGCGGGTGCCGCCCTCGGTAGCTCGGAGCTGGCCGACGAGACCCGCCGCGTGCCAGGTGGTGCCCGACGACAATTGCCCCTGCTCCAAGAGCACGACATCGCTCCAGCCGAGCTTGGTCAGGTGGTAGGCAACGCTGGCGCCGACAATGCCGCCGCCGATGATCACGACGCGGGCGCGGGAGGGCAATGTGCTCATGCGTAAAGACTAGGCGGGCTCAGCATCAAGCCGAGCCCGCCCGATGAAACTTCGATGAACGACTATCCGAGTGGGCCGACCAGGAAGTTCGCGAGCTCTTGGGCGGGGCGACCCTGGCCCGCATGCTGGCCCTGGAAGCCTGCAGTGCCGTCGTTACCGCACATGCCGAGGATCGGACCGGATCCGCCCGGATGCTGGGAGATCCACTTCGTGAGGTTGTAGACGTTGCCGGAGACAGCCGACCAGCAGTCGGAGGCCTTGTTGTGCTTGGCGACGTCGGCCATGGTGATGGCTCCGGCCGCAGCGGTCGAGGCAGCGGATGCCGCAGGCGAGGCGGCGGGGGAGGCGGCAGCGGTTGCGGCGGGAATGGGCTGGGTGGCAGCTTCGTACTTGGCCTTCCAGGCAGCCTCCGCGCCAGAGTGGCCCACCAAGATGGTCACGCCGATGGTGAGCAGAGCTAGCGCGATGCCCGCGATGTTCAGGAGAGTTCCGGCGGCTCCGCCAGTGCCCTTGCGAGCGAACCAGAACCAGATCGCGGCCACGACGAACAGCAATGCGCTGATCGGCACGAGTCGGTCGCCCCACTCGGCGTGCTCACTGGGCAGCCCGACAACATTCGCGAGGTTCTCGCCTGTCTCCTTGGCCACCCAGGCGAAGATCACGCTGATGCCAAGGCCGCCGACAACGAGCCAGCCGTAGGTGCGGCGCCACTTGGGCACGAACACCAAGATGATCAGGCCGATGGCGCACAGGGGGAGCAGCACGACAGCTGCATGGACAACGAGGGGATGCAGCGGAAGGCCGCCAATAGTGTCAGGCACAGGCCAATGCTCTCATCGGCATTCTGAGACTCGCCTGAGGCTGTCCACAGGTGGGATGAATATCTCGTCAACTCTCAGCGCAGTGGGATCTCGAACCTGAACCGACCACCTGGGCCGGCCAGGGCCCAGACGCGCCCTCCGTGCACTTCTGCAGTTGCCGCGACGATGGCTAAGCCGAGTCCGGTTCCGCCTTCATCTCTGTGTCGTGATTCGTCGAGTCGGACAAAGCGATCGAAGACCCGTGAGGTATCCGCCTCGTCAAGCCCGGATCCGTCGTCGTCTACACAGATCAGAGCTCGCCCGTTCGTCGAACTCAGAGTCATCGACACTGTCGAGGTGCAGTGTCGAGCGGCATTTCGGAGAAGGTTGTCAACGGCCCCCCGCAGCGTGCGCTCATCACCGTGGACGATGCAGGAATCCGCATTCGACTGGAATGTCACCCCGGGGTGCTGCTGACGCGCCGCGCGCACTGCCTCGTCCAGCACTCGGCCGAGATCAACATCGCGCATTGCCGGGGACTCATGGGCCTCGGTCCGGGCGAGAATCAGGAGATCTTGAACGAGAGCCTCAAGGCGATCAAGCTCGACGAGGGCCAGGGAAGGCTGCTCGCCCGCTCTCTGTTCGAACTCCAGGCTGACGCGCAAGGTTGCGAGCGGATTGCGCAGCTCATGGCCGGCATCGGCTACGAACTGGCGCATCGAGCGAGACTGCGCATGCAGGCGCATGAGCAAATCGTTGAGTGTCTCGCCGAGTCGCTCGATCTCGTCGCCGGTGGGCTCGACATCGAGAGCGCCGTCGCTTGTGCTCGTCATCGACTCAGCCTGCGTGCGCAGGCTTTCCACAGATCGAAGCGCGCGTCCCACGGCAACCCAGACTGCTATTGCCACACCCGCCACGGTGAGCGGAATGATCAGGAGGAGAACAAGCAGCACGTCGCGCTCAGCCTCGCGCACTCGATCCTTGCTGGCGGCCGCGCACAAGGTGAGCGTGCCAAGTGCAGGCGTCGTGATCGTCGTGACTTCCTGCACTCGACTGCTGTCGCCAGTGCAGAGGTCGAGGCCGCTCGGAGTTCCGGCCGTCTCGGCAAGCACACTGCCGTCGGCGTTCATGACGCGAACGAAGACCGGGCTGGATGCTTCGAGAGCCTCAAGCACGACGTTGTTGCTGGATGAGTTGCCGGGCTCCTGCAATTGCGCTGTCACGTCATCGAGATGGGCTGTCACGATGTCATGCAACGAGGAGAGAGCGATCCGACTCACGAGTGCGAAGGAGGCCGCTCCCAGCACGATTCCCACGATCAAGGTCGCGCTTACGGCGACGAGCACAGCTCTAGACCGAATTC
>CALFIA010000098.1 GCA_937876275.1 uncultured Actinomycetes bacterium
CGTGAGGCCGACTACCAGCGTCTCGACTGGTTCAAGGAAGGTCGTCATGATCTCGTGCTGGAGACGATGCCTGAATTCCTCAAGGTGCGCCCCGAGGCAAAGTTCGCGCACTACGTGATGATGGCCGCCGCGCTTGGCGAGAACGAATTCTCCGCACCCGGCGTTCAGATCAGCGACTACGAGAACTCTGTTGGCACGAGCCAGGTACATGTCTGGTTCGATCGTCCCGAGACCGGCTGGACAACACGAAGGGCAACAGCGTGACCGAATACCGAAGGATCCTCCTCGACGGCGCACCCGTGCAGGTTGTGCGCGATGGCGAGAATCTCATTGCCGGCGATGGTCGCGTCGTCGCGATTGCTGACGCCACCCATCTGCCCCCAGTCGAGCCGACCAAGATCATCTGCGTTCACCTGAACTACGACTCGCGTACACAGGAGTTCATGACCAAGCTGCCACCGGCACCCACGTACTTCCACAAGCCGATCACTGCGTTGAACTCGCACAATGGTGCGGTCGTGCGCCCGAACGGCTGCAAGTGGCTGAACTACGAGGGCGAGATCGTCATTGTCATCGGCAAGACATGCCGCAATATCTCGCCCGACGAGGCAGGCGAATACATCGCCGGCTACACGATCGGCAACGACTACGGCCTTCACGACTTCCGAGACACTGATGCGGGCTCCATGCTGCGCGTCAAGGGTGCCGACACCCTCGCACCCATCGGCCCGGGTCTGGTCACCGACTGGGATTTCCACAACAAGCGCATCCGCACCATCGTGAACGGCGTCGTGAAGCAGGACTCCACGACCGCCGAGATGGAATGGGACATGCACTACCTGGTCGCCGATATCGCGCGCACCATCACTCTCGTGCCCGGCGACATCCTGTTCTCCGGCACCCCGGCGTTCTCGCGAACCGTCTACCCCGGTGATGTGGTCACGGTCGAGGTTGAGGGTCTCGGTTCCCTTACGAACGTGATCGTGGAAGGCCCCACGCCAATTCGCACCGACGTCGGCGCACAGCCGACCGAGAGTGAAGAGGTCATCTCGACCGCCAAGGGCGGCGACTGGGAATTCCGCGGCATCCGCACGCCTTCGAAGGATCTCTACCCATCAACTGTTGAGGAGAAGAAGTAATGATCAAGGTCAGCATCGACATGGACAAGTGCCAGCACTACGGCCAGTGCTGCTTCGAGGCTCCCGACGTTTTCGCTCTCGATGCCGATGGGAAGATCACCTACGTCGCCGAGGTCGCTGACGATCGTCGCGATGATGTCGAGAGCGCCGCTGACGTCTGCCCGATGCAGGCCATCGAGATCTCCTAGCCATGGCCGGCGTCGTCATCATCGGTGCGGGCCTAGGCGGTCTGCGCGTTGCCGAGACCTTGCGCGCTTCGGGCTATGCAGGCGAGGTGACGATCGTCGGTGACGAGATCCACCTGCCGTACAACCGACCGCCGCTGTCAAAGGAGGCCCTCGCGGGCGGGGTCGAGGTCGCTGATCTCGAATTTCGCCGCAAGGCGCACGTTGATGACGTCACTTGGAAGCTCGGCTCCCCTGCAGTGACCTCCAACCTCAAGGAAGGCACTGTCACTCTTGCCGACGGAACGGTGCTGCATTTTGATGCACTCGCCGTTGCCGCGGGGATTCGCCCGCGTCGCCTTCCCATCCCTGGCCCGCAGGCCGGTCGAGTCGTACTGCGCACGGCCGATGATGCACAAGAACTTCGTGCTGCGCTCGTTCCCGGCGCCAAGGTGCTCATCATGGGTGCTGGCTTCATCGGATGCGAGGTTGCCGCCACTGCACGCAAGGTGGGGTGCGAGGTGAGCATCGTCGCGCTCGACGCCGAACCGATGATCCGCCCGCTGGGTGCTGAACTCGGCGCCGGCATGCGCCGGCGCCATGAGGCCAATGGCGTGAACTTCTATCTCGGCCGCACCATCACCTCGTTCAATGGCACCGACCACGTCGAGTCCGCCACTCTCGATGACGGCACCGTGCTCGCCTGCGACATCGTGGTGGAGGCAGTGGGGTCGATGGCCAACGTCGAGTGGCTCGATGGCAATGGTCTCGATCTTGGCGACGGACTCTCGGTTGATGACGCGATGATTGTTGAAGGGACCAGCAATGTCGTGGCGGTCGGAGATATCGCCCGCCATCACAATGCGCTTTTCTCCGGTCCCAAACGCCGTATTGAGCACTGGAACATGCCCACCGAGACCGGAAAGCGAGCCGGCCAGACCCTCGCTGCCCTTCTCGCAGGCGAAGAGGTGTCGAGGGCCCCGTTCTCCGCGATGCCGTCGTTCTGGTCGGATCAGTACAGCCACAAGATCCAGTCCTTCGGCATGCCCGGAAATGCCACTCGTATCGAGATCGTGTCAGGTTCACCTGATGAGGCCTGCATCGCTGAGTACTTCGATCAGTCTGGCCTTGTTGGCGTCATCGGAATCGACAAGACCTCAGAACTAGCTCCGTATCGCAAGCTGCTCATGGAACGTGGCTAGATCCGACTAATCTGCACTCATGGCATCGAATCAGGCACCCGAGGGCGTCTGCTTCCCTGCCGGCGGAGACGGCGAACGAAGCGAAGAGCATGTTCTTGGCGAACATTAGCCATGAAGTACGCACGCCGATGGGAGCCATCCTGGGCTATACCGAAATGCTCCGCGATGCCGGAGATCGAAGTGAGGACCAAATCCGGATCATCGAGGCGATTCGAC
>CALFIA010000099.1 GCA_937876275.1 uncultured Actinomycetes bacterium
CGGCCATCGTTCTGCTTGCATTCGATCCGGTCTCGGGAATCGTGGTCATCATTCTCGCGGTAATCATTGCTCTCGTGCTTCGACAGACGCTGGTCAAGTCTCGGGATCAGGCCACCCAGGTCATTCGCGAGACAGTCGAAGCCGGCGCAATCATGTCCTCTTCGCTTTCGCAGATCGAGTCCATCAAGGCATCCGGCAGCGAGGACGGAATCATCTCCCGCGGCCTCAGCGCCGAGAACCGCCTCCTCGAAGCGCAGCAGCGCATTGGTCAACGTTCGTTGCGGCTGACCCTTCTGCCGGGTTTCCTGAGCACCCTTGCGGTCATTCTCGTGACATGCACTGCTGCCCTTCGCGTGCGTGAGGGAAGCCTGGAGCCAGGCACCATCCTTGCTGTCATCGCCCTCGCAGCCATCGTCATCGGTCCGCTTCAGGGTGTCGTCTTGGCACTGGACTCCGTGCAGACCCTGAGGCCTGCTCTCGACCAGGTCGATGATGTTCTGGTCAGCCCCGAGGATCCCGAGCTATCAACGACTCACTCGGAGGAAGTGCCCGCAACATTGCGGGGTGAATTGGAATTGCGCGATGTCAGCTTCGGCTACAGCGTGATCTCACCGCCGCTTCTGGAAGGTCTCAACCTCACGATCAAGCCCGGTCATCGGATCGCCCTCGTCGGGCCGTCAGGCTGCGGCAAGTCGACCGTCTCTCGACTCGTGACAGGCCTCTACGCACCGTGGCAGGGTGAAGTACTCGTCGACGGACTCCCGCGCGCCGAGCACAACCGCGATGTTCTCGCGCAGGGTCTCGCTCTCGTGGATCAAGACGTCACGATCTTCGCCGGCACCATTCGCGAGAACGTCACCTTGTGGGATCCGCTGGTACCCGAACGCGATGTCATCGCAGCGATCGATGATGCCCAACTCGGCACTGACGTCGCTCGTCGAGCCGGCGGACTCGACGCCGTACTCGAAGAGGGTGGCGCCGATCTCTCCGGCGGCCAGCGTCAGCGTCTCGAGATCGCCCGCGCGCTCGTGCGTAACCCCCGAATTCTGGTGATGGACGAGGCCACGAGTTCTCTCGACCCCATCACCGAGCAGCGCATTGATGAGGCAGTTCGCCGACGTGGCATCACCTGCCTGGTCATCGCGCATCGACTCTCCACGATTCGCGATAGCGACGAGATCATCGTGCTCGATAAGGGCAAGGTCGTGGAGCGCGGAACACATGACGAACTGATGGCACTCGACGGCGCCTACGCAGCACTGGTGAGCTCGGCATGAGCGACATCGCACTCTCGGCAAACGGCACTCTCGAACCCGCGGTCGGCGAAGTCATCACTGTCCGCGCGGGCGGCGTGCTCGTCTTCGCACTCGACACGCAGGGACGCCGCATTCCCCTCGCCACGATTCCCGTCGGAGTCCCGATCGTAGGTTGCTCGTCGACCCAGATCGGCACGCGCATGCTCGTCGCCGGGCTTCCGAACACTCGCGTCACCATCAGTCGCCTTGTCGATGGCGTACCCACTGCACAGCTTCACGAATGGCTTCGATCCTCGACTGCTTCCTTGAATCTCGACGGACGCACCCGCCACGTCGAGACCATTGCCGCAACCGAAGGACGCCCCGCAGAAGGAGTGCACATCGCCTCCGATCCGGCAGTCGGCGAGATCGAGTGGATGCGCGTGCTCGAGGGTTCCGCAACCTTGTGCAGTGCAGCCGGGGCAACCCTGCTTCCGCACCATGCTCCGATCCCCCTGAGCAAGGAGCAGTGGCTTACGGCCGGGCCGGGCTGCCGAATCGAAAGCGTCGAGGCACCGCACAATCCCGAGGAATGGGTCCGCTCACTTGACGCCCTCGGCGAACTCCTTCTCGCCGCTGCTGACTACCGTCAGTTCACCGAGGACACCCTCACCCTTGAACGGCTTGAGTACAAGGGCGAGCAGACTCGGGAGGCTCTGCAGGAATCGATCGACGTGCTGGCCTCGTCGGCCGACAAGGAGCTGCGCCTGCCGCTTCTTGCTGATCGCAGCCAGACTCCCACCCTCGCTGCTGCTGTTGCCGTGGCACGCGCAGCAGGCCTGACCGTCACCGGCTCACAGCTGCAGAAGATCGGAAGCGACATCGATGCGGGTCGTGATCCCATCACCGCACTCGGTGCGATGTGCGGTGCCCGACCTCGTGAGATCACCTTGCGCGATGGCTGGCGGGAGCGCGAGGGAAGCCCACTGATCGTGTGGGGCACTGACGAACACGAGCAGGAACGCCATCCCTTCGGCCTCGTGTGGCGCGGGCGCGGCTGGGTCGTGGTCGATCCCGTCAATGGCACTGAGACACCGCTGAAGAAACTCGCACGCACCTTCGAATCAGCGACATGCTCGATCGCCGGCTGCACCGCAGTTCACAACATCGAACTCGGCACGAGCGCTGTCGAGTTGGTCTCGGTGCTGCCTGATCGACCTGTCGACGGCAAGGATCTCATTCGTCTTGGTTTACGACGAGGCAATCGCGACGTAGCAGCGATCCTGATCGTGACCGTCTTGGTCGCCGGACTTTCCTTCGTCACCCCGTTCATGCTGGGCAAGGTCGCAACGCTCTTCGTCAGCCTTGCTCCGACCTCGTCGTACCTAATGCTCTTCGGAGCATTGATCATCGTGGCACTGGTCGGCATGTCGTGGGCCGCCGTGCGAGCCCTTGCACTGCTGCGCTTGAGATCGCGCGGGGTGGCAATCGTGTCGGGCGCGATGTGGGAGCGGTTGATTCGTCAGACAGCCTCCTGGCACACCAAGCAGCCGCTCGGTGATCGTCTGGCGCAGGGCACGGCAATCAATACCGCCGCTGCCTCCGTGCCCGATGCAACCGTGGCACGTCTTCTCGACACGATGGTGGTGGTCGGCAGCCTGCTGGCTATTGCGACCACGAGTTTCCCCCTACTGATCAGCATCGCCGTACTTCTGGCCGTGCAGATCCTGCTGACCTGGCTCCTGATGCGGGCGAGCGCAAAGCGGGCAACAGAGCGCATCAACGCCACCGCTGAGTCGACCGGCCGCCTCATCGAGATCCTGCGTGCCGTCAATCGGCTACGCGTTGCAGGTGCTGAGCCCCGGGCGTTCCTGCGTTGGTCGGTAGTGCAGTCGCGCTTCAGCCGCGCCGATCAGTCACTGCGTCGTATCAACGTGATGCAGGGCACCATCATCTCGATCTGGCCGCTACTTGGGCTCGCCACCATCGTGACGATTGTCGAGACCACCGGGCAAGGCTTCGCGCAGTTCATCACTGCCCAGACGGCAACCACGGCGGCAATTGGAGCCATCGCGGCAGCATCGATCGCCGGCACAGCAGGTCTGCTCGCGCGCCAGTCAATTCGCAAGGCAGACCCCGTGCTCGCCACCGTGCCTGAGGGCGGTTCATCTGGAGCTCAACCCGGTGTCCTCAGCGGTGACCTCGAGCTGCGCGACATTGTCTACAGCTATGGCCCTGGCTTGCCGACTGTTCTCAAGGGTGTCTCACTCACCGTGCACCCCGGCGAACAGGTGGCAATCGTCGGCCCCTCGGGTTGCGGCAAGACCACGCTGATGCGCATCGTGCTCGGCCTCGAGGATGCGGATTCAGGAGTCGCACTCGTCGACGGGAGCGATATGGCATCGCTGAATCGTCCTGCCGTTCGTCGCCAGATCGGCTCAGTACTCCAGTCATCCCAGCTCCTGCCCGGCCCGCTCCGTGACAACGTCGTGATGGGTCGACAGATGACCGATGCCGAAGTCTGGCGGGCTCTTGATGCAGCCGCTGTCGGTGACGATGTGCGCGCCATGCCGATGGGCTTGAACACTCCGGTTACCGACGGCGGTGGAACTCTTTCCGGCGGGCAGCGTCAGCGAGTGCTGATCGCGCGTGCACTTGCCGGTGATCCGCGCATTCTGGTACTCGACGAGGCAACGAGTGCTCTCGACAACCTGACGCAGGCAGCCGTCGTCGAGGCACTTGATGGCCTGCGCATCACGCGCATCGTTGTCGCCCATCGACTTTCCACCATTCGACATGCCGATCGCATCATCGTGCTCGATGCGGGCAATATCGTCGACGAGGGAACCTTCGAGGAGTTGCTCGAACGACCGGGTGCCTTCCGTGAACTCGCTCTGCGGCAGCAGACGTGACCTCTGAATCATTCACTGTTGCAGGCATCGCACTTCTGATCTCCGCCTTCATCCAGGGAATGAGCGGCGTCGGGTTCAGTCTTGTCGCCGCACCAGCCCTAGCCGCCATTTACCCAGGGCCGTCGGCGATCGGCATGGTGAACTTGATGGCGCTCGTGCAGAACCTCTGGCACATCTGGCGAGAGAAGGGCCAGATCCACTGGGTGATTCTCCGGCGCATGGGTATTCCGCTCCTCATCGGCGTGGTCGTCGGATTCATTGCAATTCGTGAGATTCCGATGGAATGGCGCCCGGCCATCGTCGCGGCCTCGTCGCTACTCGGTCTGGCCGCACTGCTGTTCTGGCATCCCGGAAGTGGTCGAGCCAGCGCTGCGATCTCGGGTACCTGGGGAGGCGCGGTGAACACCTTCGCTGGCGTCGGCGGACCGCCACTCGCAGCGTTCCTGGTGAAGCAGGGCTGGACCCACACCGACTATGTGCGCACTCAGATGGTGGTCTTCGCCTCGCTGAACATCGTGAGTCTTCCGCTGCTCGGCCTGCCGATGACCGCATGGTGGGTGATTCCGGCAGGCATCGTGATTGTCATCGCGGGAACCGCTCTCGGCATTTCAAGTAGACGAGTAGTCAGCCCGACTCAGGCGCTGATGCTCACGAAAATCCTGATCGGAGCGGTCGCCGGTCTCGCACTCGTACGTGCGCTGCTGCAGCTTTACTCGGGCTGAGCCGGCTTCGATTCGCTTTCGCTCGCCGGCACCGTTTCAGCGATCATCGCCTGCGCCCACCCGCGATGCTCACGCATTGCCCAGTCGCGAGGCACGAAGCCGGTGCGAAGGCCCTGGCGGGCATAAGGCTCACGCTGGGCCATATAGATGTGGCCGACAACGATGATCACGACGATGAGTGCCAGCCAGTCATGCACGAAGGTGAATCCGGTGCGCAGATCAATGCTGATGAACTCGTTGAAATAAAGGCAAGCACCGGTGATGAACATGATGATGATCGCGCCGAACTGGAAAGCCGCATTGAGCTTCTGGCCGGCATTGAACTTTCCGACCGCGAGACCCCCATTGCGTCGATCCTTTGAACGCAGCCACTCCCAGTCAACCTTCGTGAACCTGTTCATTCGCCGAACGTCGAGCCGGAAAGCGAGGAAGCAGAAGGCGATAATCACCGGAATCGGCAATGCGAATCCGAGAATCTCGTGCGCCACCCTGAAGATGTAGCGGTTGCCGACGCGGCTGCTGAGATCAGGGATGTAAAGAATGGCTGCCGTGATGATCAGGAGTCCGATGTCGAGCGCGATGATTCGATGGATCCAGCGCTCGGCTTTGGTGAATCGGCGCAGCTGGGTATCAGACGACTGGGGCATCGCTGCGTCCGTTCGACTTGCCCACCCAGGCATCGGTGTCGTAACCGCGCACTTCCCAGTAGCCGGGCTCAACAGCAGGTGTCGCCTTGATTCCGTCGAGCCACTTGATCGACTTGTAGGCATACATCGGTGCAACGACCAGACGCACCGGGCCACCGTGCTCCTGAGAAATGGGGCCGCCGAGCATCGAGGTCGCCACCAGGACGTCAGGTCGCATCGCCTGCTCCATGGTGAGTGACTCGGTGTATGCCCCGTCGAAGGAGGTGAAGCTCAGCGCCGTGCCGTTCGCGGCGAGGCCGAACTTGTCGATGATGTCGCTGAGCAGCACACCCGACCAGGCGACATTGTCGACGCGCCAACCCGTGACGCACTGGAAGTCCTTTGTCATCGAGGTCTGTGGCAGAGCTGCCAGATCATCGAAGGTCAAGGTCGTGACCTCGGTGCCCGAGGTGATCTTCAGTCGATAGGCCGCGGTGGTCATCTCCGGGTATCCATTGGTCACCGTGTAGATACGGAAGCCACCGGTCGCAGGAATCACGCTCTGGATCTGCGGAGCAACGGCACCTACGGCACTCGAGGTCATGCTGGTCAACTGCTTGCCGAGCACTACCGCCACTGCGCCGACTCCGGCCATGCCGAGAACGATCCGACGGCCGATCGGCTTGCCGTCGGCCGGGGTCAGGTCAACGTCATCGGTTGCCACGTCGTGACCTCCCTTGATCTCCGTTACCCCATGCCATTCATGCGGACTCTCATAAGACTAAGCCGAGAACCAAAAAGCACCAGCCACACGCTAATTCGGCAGCAACCCTGATTATTAGGCCGAATTCTTCAGCCGAGGATTACTCCAGTCCGAGATCGGCCAGTGAGTAGGCAGCGCGGTACTCGAATCCACGCTCCTCCACTGCTGCTCGGGCACCGCGGTCGACGATCACCGCGCAGGCAATCGTGGTTGCCCCGTCGTCTGCGAGAGCATCGACTGCTGTGAGAACCGACGAACCCGTGGTCGAGGTGTCCTCGACGGCGAGCACCCGCTTGCCGGTGACAGACGGGCCCTCAATGCGGCGCTGCAAACCATGGGCCTTCTCTGACTTGCGAACGACGAAAGCGTTCAGTGCCACGCCATTGCGGGCGGCGTCATGCATCATCGCGGTGGCGACGGGGTCAGCACCGAGGGTCAGGCCGCCAACTGCGTCGAAGTCGAGATTGGCAGTCAGCTCACGCATGACCTGGCCGATGAGAGGTGCGGCCACGCTGTCGAGGGTCACCCGACGCAGGTCTACGTAATAGTCGGCCTCACGACCACTGGAGAGAATTACCTTGCCGCGGACGACGGCCTTCTCGATGATCTGGTCACGAAGCTGATTCCACGCGTCACTGGGCATGCCCCAAGCCTATGCTCAGCGCCGTGGCAGACGTGATGGTGCTTGGCGAAGCTACAGGTATCGGGGAAGCTCCCGGCCTGGAGGATGTCGAGACGACACGTGTGTCACCCCCGGCCGGCGAGGCCCCTCTCGCCGCCCGAGTCTGCGCCGAGATCACCCGACTGGCGCCACGGCCACCCCTGATCATCGTGGCTGTGGGTGAGCAGGCGTTGCTCCTGCCGGCTGTCGCCCTAGCGCAGCGCGCGGCCCGGCGTCGGGTGCTCGGCTACGTCCTGATCGACCCTGACTACCCGCCCGTCAGCGAGGGCTGGCCCGATGCCCGAGTTCATGTGCTGGGCTCCCCAGGAGTCGAACTCCGCACGGCCGAACTTCGGGGATGGGAAACAGGCCCTGTCACGGGCTTGCGTGACCTCCTCGTCGAGATCTCGGCCGCTGAATAGGGAACCTCCGCTCCGATACGTCAGTCAAAGGACTGATCACCAACGGTGGTCGGGTGCCTTGCGCCTACCGCCGACGTAACCTGGGGATATGAGACGACGACTAATCGCTGCACTCTCCGTGCTCGGCGTCCTTGCCATGGGGTTGGCCGTGGCTTCGTCCACCCAGGCTGCGACCCTCTCCCCGCGAGTCATCAACGGCACTCAAGCCACCCCGGCGGACATGCCCTACCTCGTGGCCCTGGTCGACACCTCCGGGATGTCACGGGGCGGGGCCTTCCAGGCCCAGTTCTGCGGCGGCGCGCTTGTCACGCCGACCAAGGTGGTGACGGCAGCGCACTGCGTGGTCGACGAAACGACACGGACCATTGCCAACCCTGCCGACATCGAAGTTGTCTCGGGGCAGAGCCTGAAGAATCCGGCCACCGCACCGATCCCGGTGCTCTCCGTGAGCGTGCACCCCAACTACGACATCGATGCGTCAAGCAACGACATCGCGGTACTTACCTTGAGTTCGCCGCTTCAGGGCGTGCGCACCATCACGCCGATCGCTCCGGCAGAGATTCCTGCCTACGTGATCAGCGGTGCCGTGGTTCGCGTGGGCGGTTGGGGTAACACCACCGCGCAAGCCGGCGGAAAAGACTTCCCCGACATCTTTCGCACCGCGAATCTCGTGATTTTCCCAGACTCGATGTGCGGGGGTCGCGGCACTTACGCCATGAATGGCGTGAATTTCAAGGGCTTCGGCGCTTCGGATGCAGATCCGCAAACGATGCTGTGTGCCGGCGCAGCTGACACGGGCGGCCGCGTCATCGACTCCTGTCAAGGTGATTCGGGCGGCCCGCTTGTCTCAGCACTCGGCGGTCCGGAACGACTCGTGGGCGTCGTCAGTTGGGGCGATGTGTGCGCAAGCAAGTATCCGGGCGTGTACACCAGGGTCTCTGCGATGTACGACTTCCTTTCCAGCCAAGGTGCCATCCAGATCACCGCCCCGCCTGCTGCACCAGTGATCGCAGTCGGGACGCTCTCCGGTGCTCTTCGCGTCACCTTCGCCGACCCCGCGCCCACCTCTGCCATGACTAACTTCGCGGCACGAGCGGTCGACGCTGCCGGCAATGCGTTCGAGTGCGCGAGTACACCGCATCCCGACGGCCTCAATTCCCATTGCACCATTGCTGGCCTCGCCAACGGAACCTCATACTCGATCACCGCAGTAGGCAGCAACGCTTCCGGCACTTCACCGGAGTCTGCTCCGGTCATCGCTACTCCCCTACCGGTGCCTACGTCGGGTGAGATCACGAAGGTAGTGCCGCAGAAGAATGGCGTGATCGGCTTCATCGTTGCCAAGAGCAAGGGGGGCGGATCCCCTGTCACGCGCGACGTCGTGCGATGTACCCCGCTCGCGGGCGGTCCGGCGCGAGTGGCAACGGTCAGGAACTGGGTTGCCATCGTGACCAAGCTGAAACCCGTGCTCTACTCGTGCATCCATCGCATGACGAATACCGCAGGTGCAGGAGATTCGTCTCCGCACGCCGTTCTCGCTAAGCGCTGACCTCACGTTCGAGAGCTAGATCCTGCATCGCGGCACGGGTCGCGGCAGTCTGCGCCTGCACCTGCATGAACAAGGCCTCTCGAATTCGTCGCTCTGTAGCACTGCCCGTCATCATCGAAGCCCCCGCACGTGCAGTGACGATCGCAAGGCAGGCGCGCATCAGGTGATCAAGAGCTTCGGCACGAATCCGAAGCCGCAGGTCAACATCGAGATTGTCATCGATAGCCGCATACGCCCGCGCCCTGATGTCCGTGCACTCAGCGGCCAACGCGGTTGCCAACGCTCGCACTCGAGCATCGCCACGTGAGGTGGCGAGGTCATCGAGTTCACTGATGGCACCTCGCGCTATTCCGAACATCGCGGGATTCGCATTCGCCGTCTTGAGGTCATCAGCCTTTCGCCAGGCATCCACGTCGGGAATCGCCATGACCTCTTCGTCTGCGACAAAGCAGTTGTCGAATCGAACAGGTCGAGTGTGCGTGCCGCCCATGGCGAGCAGGTGCAGCGGCTCACCGACTTCGACCCCAGGTCGCGTGGAGGGAACCTCACCCCCGGTCAGGAAGAAACATAGGTACGACGTTTCGGCCGCCACCATCACCAAGATGACATCGGCGATATCCCAACTCGTGACCCAGTCGAGGGTGCCGTTGATGAGCCAACCGCCGTCTACGCGCGTGGCTGACGGGTTCGGTGCACCCGGACGACGCACGTGAGCAAAGGCAACCCCCGCCAATTGCTCGCCCGAGGAGAGCTCATCCAGAAGTGCAGCATGCGGTGCCACGGCGTCCGGCTCTGCGAAATCACGGAGAATCAGCATCGGCGCTTGGTGCTGCGACCAACAGAACCAGGTCGAAGCGTCAGCGCGGGCAATGAGTTCGGAGAGCTCACGTTGTTCCTGAGTGGGAAGTGGTGTTCCCAGGAGTCCTGCATCAGCGAGGTGGTCGAGTGCCACGCGCTGGACGCCATGCTGATCGACAAGCTCGGCGCCGGGCACGAGGACCTCGTCAATCAATGCCTCGATATGCAGCAATGGAGTGCTCGCTGACCCAACTATGTCCACGACCTAATTATGGCTTGCTACCGTGAAGACATGAGCCGTCGCGATCCGCTGCTGGTGCCGCGCATGGCAGAGCACGCGACATCGATCTTTGCCGAGATGTCCGCGCTTGCCGTTCGAGTGGGTGCGATCAACCTGGGGCAGGGCTTCCCCGACACCGATGGCCCGCAGGAACTCAAGATTGTGGCCGAGACGGCCATCGACGAGGGCCGCGGCAATCAGTACCCACCGGCACATGGGCTTCCGGAGTTACGCGAAGCGATTGCCTTCCACCAGGAGCGCTTCTACGGCATTCACCTGAATCCGGTCACCGATGTCGTGGTCACGACTGGTGCATCCGAGGCCCTTCAGTCGGCCTTCCTCGCGCTTATCGAGCCCGGCGACGAAGTCGTCATGTTCGAGCCATGGTTCGACATCTATGCCGCAGGAATCTCGTTGGCGCGAGGCTCCCGCATCAGCGTCCCGCTCGACGGCGACGACTACCGACCCGACATCGATGCCCTGCGTGCCGCGATAACACCGCGAACCCGCGTCATTCTGATCAACTCACCGCATAACCCGACCGGCATCGTCTTCACTCGGCACGAGCTTGAGGCGATCGCAAAGATTGCCATCGAAAACGACCTCATCGTCATTTCCGATGAGGCGTACGAGCATCTGTGGTTCGACGATCACGTGCATATCCCGATCTCGACTTTGCCCGGCATGTTCGAGCGCACCATCACGGTGGGCTCCGGCGGAAAGTCGTTCTCGTTCACCGGCTGGAAGGTCGGCTGGGCCACTGGGCCTACCGACCTCATTGGCGCAGTGCGCGTCGTGCGCCAGCACCTCTCGTATGTCTCCGGAGGCCCCTTTCAGTACGCCATCGCTGCGGGGCTTCGGCTTCCCGATGAGTACTTCCGTGAATTTCGCATGGGTCTGAGCGCCCAACGCGACCTGCTGTGCAACGGCCTGGAGGAGATCGGCCTGCGCGTGATTCGCCCCCAGGGCACGTATTTCGCCACCACGGACGTTCGCCCACTCGGCTACGAGAGCGGCCTGCAGTTCTGTCGCGATCTGCCCGAGAAGGCCGGAGTCGTGGCGATTCCGCAGGAAGTCTTCTGCGACAACCCCGAGGTCGGCAGGCCTTATGTGCGCTGGGCGTTCTGCAAGAAGCCTGCGGTGCTTGAGGAAGCCCTGCAGCGACTGCGCGCAGGGTTCAGCCACTGATGGCGATCCTGGTCGACACCGCAATTTGGCCTGCTCATGATCGACTCTGGTGCCATCTCATCAGCGATACATCAGTGGATGAACTGCATGACTTCGCACGTGAACTCGGCATTCCCGAGCGCGGCTTCGAGGGTGATCACTATGACATTCCCGATGAGTACCGGGAGCAGGCAATAGCGAAGGGCGCTATCCCCGTCACCTCGCGTGAGATCGTTACCGCTCTCTACGCATCGGGACAGCGACAGCGCCCTTCGCTTCGCAATGCCTAACTCTTCAGTGACAGATGCTCTCCATCAGCATCAATGTGCACCGTGCTGCCATCGAGCACCTCGCCACTGAGAATTGCCTTCGCGAGCTGATCGCCGATGGCGGTCTGCACGAGTCGACGCAGCGGGCGAGCGCCATAGATCGGATCGAAGCCACGATCGACGAGCCAGCGCTTGGCGGCATCGCTGACATCAAGGGTGATGCGGCGATCGTTCAGGCGTGACTGCAGCTGATCAATCTGGATGTCAGCGACCCTGGTGAGCACCGCATGATCGAGGGGCTCGAAGGTCACCATTCCATCAAGACGGTTCAAGAACTCTGGCCGGAACTGCTGGCGCACGAGCGCCAGAGCCTGCTCCTTGCGCTCCTCGAACGGGATTGTCATGTCGACCAGGTACTGCGAACCGGTGTTGGAGGTCAGGATCAAGATGACATTGCGGAAATCGACCGTGCGACCTTGACCATCGGTCAGGCGGCCGTCATCGAGCACCTGAAGCAAGATGTCGAAGACCTCGGGGTGAGCCTTCTCGACTTCGTCGAGCAGCACGACCGAGTACGGACGACGGCGAACAGCCTCGGTGAGCTGGCCGCCCTCTTCGTAACCGACGTATCCGGGAGGCGCACCGACAAGGCGTGAGACGGCGTGCTTCTCCGAGTACTCACTCATGTCGATGCGGATCATCGCCCGTTCGTCATCGAACAAGAACTCCGCGAGTGCCTTAGCGAGCTCGGTCTTGCCCACGCCGGTCGGGCCGAGGAACAAGAAGGAGCCGGTCGGACGATTCGGGTCGGAGATACCGGCACGTGCACGACGCACCGCATCACTGACCTCGCGAACAGCCTCATGCTGCCCTACGACGCGCTTGCCGAGCTCGTCTTCCATACGCAGCAGCTTCTGGCTCTCGCCTTCCAGCAGTCGGCCGGCCGGAATGCCCGTCCAGGCTGCCACGACCTCGGCGATGTCATCGGCCGTGACTTCTTCCTTGACCATGGCAGCACGATTGTTGGTCTCGGCAGTCACGCGCTCAAGATCAGCCTCGAGAGCCGGGAGATCGGCGTAGATGATGCGCGAGGCCTGCTCGAAGTCACCGGCACGCTGGGCACGATCAGCGGTTGCACGCAGTTCGTCGATGGCCACCTTGAGCTCACCAATGCGATCAAGGCCCGACTTCTCGGCATCCCATCGAGCACGAAGACCACGGAGTTCTTCGTCCTTATCGGCGATCTCGACACGGATGGCATCTAGACGCGCCTTCGAGGCGTCGTCGGTCTCCTTCGCAATCGCCATCTCTTCCATGCGCAAACGATCGACCTGACGTTGGAGCACATCGATCTCGACCGGTGAGGAGTCGATCTCCATGCGCAGGCGCGATGCCGACTCGTCCATCAGGTCGATGGCCTTATCGGGCAAGAAGCGCGAGGTGATGTATCGATCGGAGAGGGTCGCGGCTGCCACGAGTGCGCCATCGGAGATGACCACCTTGTGATGAGCCTCGTACTTCTCCTTGATTCCGCGCAGGATCGAGATCGTGTCTTCCACCGACGGCTGATTGACCAGCACCTGCTGGAAGCGGCGCTCCAGTGCTGCGTCCTTCTCGATGTACTCGCGGTACTCATCGAGGGTCGTGGCACCGATCATGCGCAGCTCACCGCGGGCGAGCATTGGCTTGAGCATGTTGCCGGCGTCCATCGCACCCTCGCCGCCGGCGCCTGCGCCGACAACGGTGTGCAACTCATCGATGAAGGTGATGATCTGTCCGTCAGAACCCTTGATCTCGTCGAGAACCGCTTTCAGGCGCTCCTCGAACTCGCCGCGGTATTTCGCGCCGGCGACCATCGCGCCGAGATCAAGTGAGTAAAGAGTCTTACCCTGCAATGACGTGGGCACGTCGCCCTCGACTATGCGGCGGGCCAGGCCCTCGACTACAGCGGTCTTGCCCACACCTGGCTCACCGATGAGAACAGGGTTGTTCTTGGTGCGACGCGAGAGAACCTGAATGGTGCGACGCACTTCCTCGTCACGACCGATGACCGGATCAATCTTGCCCTCGCGCGCACGCGCGGTCAGATCGATGCCGTACTTCTCGAGTGCCTGGAAGGTCTGCTCGGGATCAGCGCTGGTGACGCGCGCACTGCCGCGAACCTTGGTGAGTGCATCCATCAGCGCAACAGGGGTTGCGCCCTGCTCGACGAGACGATCTGTCACTCCCTTGCCACCGGTCTTCGACAGGCCGATCAGCAGGTGCTCGGTGCTGACGTAATCGTCACCACGTTCATTCGCGAGATCCTTCGCGGCGGTCAGCACCTTGTGCAGTGGCTGCGAAACTCGGGGCTCGACAACCGAACTGCCGGTAGCAGCCGGGAGCGCATCAACCTCGGCGCGCACCTCACGGGTGAGCACCGGGACGTTTGCACCCACGGCATCGAGCAGTGCGGTGGCAATACCCTCGCCCTGCTGAAGAAGTGAATCGAGCAGGTGCACGGGATCAACCTGTGCATTGCCCTTCGACGCAGCGATACGCACCGCTGCTCCGAGAGCTTCCTGGCTCTTGGTAGTGAATTGAATATCCATGATTTCCTGCCTTCGTTCTAAGAATTCGTTCCGCGTGATCGGCGATCTGGTCGCCAGACCACGAGGGAGGTTGATGACTTCTCACGGTGGAACTCGGCGAGGCGGCCGCGCAGGTGAAGTACTTCCTCCTGCAGCGCCAGCACTCGCCTGATGCCTTCGAGACTCAGACCCTCACCGGAGAGCTCCGAAATTTCTCGCAGCCGCGCGATGTCCTGCGCGGAGTACAGCCGGTTGCGTCCGGCCACCCGCGTGGGCGACACCAGGCCCAGGCGGTCATATTGACGCAGGGTCTGCGGATGTAGGCCTGCAAGGGATGCGGCCACGCTGATCGCGTAGACCGGTGTGTCGTCGGGTACGCGGAACGGAACCCGATTCGCGCTCATTAGTTGCTCCCGGCCATCTTCAGCAGGTCGCTGCGCGGATCATGGTCGAGGGTCTGCTTCGCGTACTCCTCGAGAGCTGCTTTCGCATCACTGCTGAGGTTCTGCGGCACTGCGATTTCCACGGTCACGTGAAGATCGCCATAGCCACCGTCCTTCTTGGCAAGGCCCTTCTCGCGCACTCGGAAGGTGCGGCCATTCGCCGTGCCGGCCGGCACCTTGAGAGTGACCGTGCCACCGCGCGGAGTCGGCACCGTGATCTCGCCACCGAGTGCTGCCTCGGTGAACGTGATCGGCACCGTGACGGTGATGCTGTCGCCCTTGCGGCCGAACACCGGGTCGGACGACACATGCACGTTGATGTAGAGATCACCTGCAGGGCCACCCGAAGTTCCGGGGGAGCCCTTGCCCTTGAGCTTGATCTTCGCGCCGTCCTTTACGCCCGCGGGAATGCGAGCCTGGACAGTGCGGGTGTTCACGCCATGACCGGAGCCACGGCAACTGGTGCAGGGATTCTCGATGAGAACACCGCGACCCTTGCACGATGGGCACGGCTCCGGAATCGCAAAGCCACCTGCGTTTCGAGCAACCTGACCTTGACCGCCACACGTCGGACACGTGGACGTCGCGCTGCCCGGCTGGGCACCGCTGCCACGGCAACTGCCGCATGTTCCGTCAGTGCGCAGTGACAACGGAACAGTCACGCCATCGAGGGCGTCATCGAAACTGAGGGTGAGCTCGCTCTCGATATCGCCACCACGGCGCGGTTGCTGACCGCGACCGCCCCGTGCACGCGAGTTGAAGATGCCGCCGAGGAAGTCGCCGTAGCCGTCGCCTCCGAAGAGGTCTTCCATGTTGACGTTGTAACTACCGCCACGCCCGCCGCCGAATCCTTGGCCGCCGAACCCTCCGGGGCCATAGCCCCCGGAGGCGAACAGCGTGCGTGCTTCGTCGTACTCCTTGCGCTTGGCATCATCGGAGAGAACGTCGTAAGCCTCGGATACGGACTTGAACTTCTCTTCGGCAGCCTTGTCACCCGGATTCTTATCGGGGTGCAATTCGCGCGCGAGCTTGCGGTACTTCTTCTTGATCTCATCACCGGTGGCGTCCTTGGACACACCGAGAAGACCGTAGAAGTCCTTCTCAAGCCAATCCTTGTTCACGTCTCTTCCTTCATGCTCTCTTTCTTACTTGCCGGAACTCAGTCAGTGCCGGCCACTGCGACGCGAGCCGCGCGCAGTACTCGCGATGCGTAGCGGTAACCGGGCTGGTAGACGGTCACGACCGTCGGCTCGCTCACCTCGTCACGCGATTCAGTTGTCAGTGCCTCGTGAACCATGGGGTCGAAGGGCTCCGGTGCGGAACCGAACTTTTCCAGGCCCATCTTGGCCAGTGCGCCCTCGAGGCTTTCGCCTACGGACTTAAACGCACCCTCGAGCTCGCCATGCTCACGTGCTCTCTCGATGTCATCGAGGACGGGAAGCAGTTCGGCCATGACTGACCCGACTGCCATCTCCTTGATGAGGTCGCGATCGCGATCGACGCGCTTGCGGTAGTTCGCGTATTCGGCGTGCACCCGCTGCAGGTCGTTCGTGAGCTCGGCGATCTTCACCTCGATCTCGGCTACTTCTGACTCGACGATGGCGCCCTCCGCGTCGGTGCCAGCCGGGGTTGCCGGCTGGTCACCGTCGCGAAGTGTCAGAGTCTCCGGATCGATGCGGCGCTTATCGGTTACCCGAACGCCTTGATCCTCGGAGTTCTCTGGGTTGGTCACTTGGACTCGCCCTCGTCAACGATCTCGGCGTCGACAACGTCGTCCTCAGCTGCGTCGGCTGCTGCCTCTGCTCCACCCATGTCGCCGCCGGCTGCCTGAGCCGTCTCGTACATGGCTGCACCGAGTGCCTGGCTTGCCTCGGCAACCTTGTCGGTTGCTGCACGCATGCCCGGCAGGTCGTTGGCATCGATGGCCTTCTTCAGCTCATCGAGCGGACCTTCAACATTAGCCTTCGCATCTGCGGGGACCTTGTCCTCGTTGTCCTTCAGGAACTTCTCCGTCTGGTAGACGAGTGCCTCGGCGTTGTTGCGCACCTCGACCTCCTCGCGACGCTGCTTGTCTTCCTCAGCGTGCTGCTCGGCCTCGCGCATCATGCGGTCGATGTCGTCCTTGTTCAGAGCCGAACCACCGGAGATGGTCATCGACTGCTCCTTGCCCGTGGCCTTGTCGGTCGCGGTGACATGGACGATGCCGTTGGCATCGATGTCGAAGGTGACCTCAACCTGCGGGACGCCACGGGGTGCCGGCGGCAGACCCGTGAGCTCGAAGGTGCCCAGTCGCTTGTTGTATGCAGCCATCTCGCGCTCACCCTGGTACACCTGGATGAGAACGGAAGGCTGGTTGTCGTCAGCGGTGGTGAAGATCTCCGAGCGCTTGGTCGGGATCGTGGTGTTGCGCTCGATGAGCTTGGTCATGATGCCGCCCTTGGTCTCGATACCCAGCGACAGCGGGGTGACATCGAGAAGAAGAACGTCCTTGACCTCGCCCTTGAGCACACCGGCCTGCAGTGCAGCGCCGATCGCGACGACCTCATCGGGGTTGACGCCCTTGTTGGCGTCCTTGCCCGTCTCGGACTTCACGAGCTCTGCAACAGCGGGCATACGAGTCGAGCCACCGACGAGAACGACCTGGTCGATCTTGTCGAGTGAGATGCCGGCGTCCTTGAGCACTGCCTTGAACGGTGCCTTGGTGCGCTCGAGAAGTGATGCGGTCATCTGCTCGAACTGCGCACGCGTCAGGTTCTCCTCCAGGTGGAGGGGGCCATCAGCGCTTGCGGTGATGTACGGAAGGTTGATCGACGACTGCATCGAGCTCGAGAGTTCGATCTTCGCCTTCTCAGCAGCCTCACGCAGACGCTGCATGGCCATCTTGTCCTTCGACAGATCAACACCATGTGCGTTCTTGAACGAGGTCACCATCCAGTCGACGACAGCCTGATCCCAGTCGTCGCCGCCGAGGTGGTTGTCACCACTGGTGGCCTTCACTTCGACAACACCGTCGCCGATCTCGAGCAGCGAGACGTCGAACGTTCCGCCACCGAGGTCGAAGACGAGGATCGTCTGCTCGACGTCACCCTTGTCGAGACCGTAAGCAAGTGCTGCCGCGGTCGGCTCGTTGATGATGCGCAGGACGTTCAGGCCTGCGATCTCGCCGGCCTCCTTGGTGGCCTGGCGCTCGGCGTCGCTGAAGTATGCGGGCACGGTGATGACCGCATCGGTGACGCTCTCACCGAGGTAGGCCTCGGCATCGCGCTTGAGCTTCATCAGCGTGCGAGCGCTGATCTCCTGCGCGGTGTAGGCCTTGCCGTCGATGTCCTGGGTCCAGGTGGTACCCATGTGACGCTTGACCGAGCGGATCGTGCGCTCGACATTCGTGACGGCCTGGCGCTTGGCGACCTCGCCGACCAGCACCTCGCCGTTCTTCGCGAAGGCGACGATGGACGGGGTGGTCCGGGCGCCCTCAGCGTTTGCGATGACGACGGGCTCGCCGCCTTCGAGGACCGAGACAACCGAGTTCGTCGTGCCCAGGTCAATTCCCACTGCTCTCGCCATGGTGTTCGTACTCCTTTTGTTCTGCCGGCGGATGCCGGATGGTCTGGTTCGAGTCTTCCCCTCCTCAGGACTCCATGCAACCTGAGGCGCATATTCCTTGAGTCGGGTGGACTCATATCAATTCCAACCAGGGCTACCAGCCAGATATTCCACTTTCCGGCCGAAAATTCTAGAAATTTTCCGGATGCCCGCGGACGAGCCTGGACGGGCGTCGCCGGACCGACCCCCGAGTGTGGGCAGACTCACGCCTATATAGGGGGCATCAGGCGGCCTTACGCCTCCTCCGTTCCCGACGGCGGCAGTAGTGTCGCCTCGTGGATTCCATGGTTCTCCGTGCCGTCGTCGGCATCGCCCTCACCGTCGTGCTCCTGGGCTTCGCTGCCCGCCGGAGCTGGTTCCTCATCACCCTGGCCGGGAGCGGCAAGCCCGCCTACGGCCGGCTGAAGGGGGTGCCGAAGCGCGTCGAGGCCGAGGCCTTCGAGGTCCTCGGCCAGCGCAAGTTGCTCAAGTGGACCATTCCGGGTATCGCCCACGTCTTCGCCTTCTGGGGCTTCCTCGTCCTGGGCCTCACGATTCTCGAGTGCTACGGCGCACTGTTCATCTCTGACTTCGGAGTTCCGATTGTCGGCAGCTGGGCGATCGTTGGCTTCGCGGAGGATCTCTTCGGCCTGCTCGTTCTTGTCGGCGTGATCATGTTCGGCCTGATCCGCGCGAAGAACGATCCGTCAAAGGAAGGCCGACGCTCACGCTTCTTCGGCTCGCACACCAAGGGTGCCTGGCTCATCCTCTTCATGATCTTCAATGTTGTCTGGACCCTCTTCCTCTACCGCGGCGCGCAGTCAGCGCTCGGCAACCTGCCGTTCGAGAACGGTGCGTTCGTGTCCGACTGGGTCGGCTCATGGATGAACGGTCTTTCCGAGAGCACTCTTATTGCGATCGAGACGATCGGCATCTGGCTGCAGATCCTCGTGATCCTCAGCTTCCTGCTCATCGTTCTGAACTCCAAGCACCTTCACATTGGCGCAGCGCCGGTGAACGTCTACACCTCGCGTCGCCCTAATG
>CALFIA010000100.1 GCA_937876275.1 uncultured Actinomycetes bacterium
ACACGACGCTCTTCCGATCTTACCCCTACGAGGGCAACTACTCCACGTACCTCGAGACCAAGGCCTCACGTCTGAAGGTCGAGGGCGCCAAGGACGTCAAGCTGCAAAAGCGCCTGACCGATGAGCTTCAGTGGGTGCGCTCAAATGCAAAGGCCCGTCAGACCAAGAGCCGCGCGCGCCTCGACCGCTACGAGGAGATGGCCAACGAGGCCGACAAGACGCGCAAGCTCGACTTCGAGGAGATCCAGATCCCGCCGGGCCCGCGTCTAGGCGCTGTCGTCGTCGAGGCGAAGAACCTCACCAAGGCTTTCGGCGATCGCGTGCTCATCGATAACCTCTCGTTCACGCTCCCGCGCAACGGCATTGTCGGTGTCATCGGCCCGAACGGCGTCGGCAAGACCACGCTCTTCAAGATGATCGTGAATGCTGCCGAAGGTGGCAGTGACCCCGACGCCCTACCGACGAGTGGCGACATCAAGGTGGGCGAGACCGTCAAGCTCTCGTATGTCGACCAGAACCGCACCGGTCTCGACGAGACCAAGAACGTGTGGGAGGTCGTTTCTGACGGCCTCGACTGGATCAAGGTCGGCAACGTCGAGATGCCCTCGCGCGCGTACGTCTCGGTGTTCGGCTTCAAAGGCCCCGATCAGCAAAAGCAGTCGAAGGTGCTCTCCGGCGGTGAGCGCAACCGCCTGAACCTCGCACTGACCTTGAAGATGGGCGGCAATTTGCTGCTGCTCGACGAGCCCACCAACGACCTCGACGTCGAGACCCTCGGCTCGCTGGAGAACGCATTGCTCGAATTCCCGGGCTGCGCGGTGATCACCTCGCATGATCGCTGGTTCCTCGACCGCATCGCGACGCACATCCTCGCCTACGAGGGTGACTCGCAGTGGTTCTGGTACGAGGGCAACTTCGAGTCCTACGAGAAGAACAAGATCGAGCGCCTCGGAGCCGATGCTGCTCGTCCCCATCGCGCGACCTACCGCAAGCTCACTCGCGACTGACGATGACCGCTCCCTTTCGCCACGAGATCCAGCGTCGCTACGGCGACATCGATCAGCAGCAGCATGTCAACAATGTGATCTTCTTCGACTATCTGCAAGACGCTCGAGTAGCTCTGCTGTTCAGTGTGTGGCACTCAACGATGCGCGACTTGCAGCAGGTGATGGTTCATCAGGAGATGACCTACCGCAAGCCGCTGCTGCTCGGCATCGAGCCGATCATCGTGGAGGTATGGGTGAGCAAGATCGGCAACACCTCCTACACCCTGAGTTACCGAATTCTTGACGAGATTGGCGATCTCTCGGCGGAAGCCTCGACCACCATGGCCACGATTGATCCGGCCACACAGCGGCCCACTCGAATTCCCGATAATTTGCGAGCCGTCCTCGAAGGATTGAGAATCGAGGCGTGAGCTTTCGCATAAGTGTCGACGACGCAAGGGTGCTCTCGGCCGTATGCAAGCGCCAGGCTTCCTGGGATTCCCGTGCTCGAGCACGAGTCCTGACCACGTCTAAGGCCATGGGCATTTACACAGCACCCCCTATGGATGTACTCGCGTTCTTCGCGATCCCGATCGAGCCTGACATCGATGATGTTCCGCTCGATGTGGCCGTCTCCTTGCATTCAGTGATGAAGGAACTCGAGCGCATTGCCGCCGATGGGCTGCCCTTCGACTCGGAGAACCTGCTCGAAGTCACGGTGCCGGTCACCGCGTCGATGAACGTCGCGCAACTTCCGCCGACCGAGGGCTGGCAGGTGCCAATCACTGCGGTAGCCGGTGACCTGCTCACCATGGTCACCGAGGCGACAGACGAGTTCACACGACGCGCGGAAGGCAAGGGCGAGGGCGAACGTCAGCTGATCGCCGATGAGATCTGGGAGCGCACCGCGTGGGCAGGGCTGCCCATGCGAGCACTGCATGCTGCACAGCGTCTCGGGATGATCGGCAATGACTCCGCTCGAATCGCAGCAGCGACCAATGGTCCTTGGAAGCGCCTCAGTACGCCGAGGGGCCAGATCTTCTCGCGCACGAGCGGATCCTCCGCCCGTCTCGCACTGCACCTGGTGAACTAGGTTTCGTTGTCGCAGTTTCTGATCAGTTCGTGACCTGAGGCTGAGGCCCGCGGGTTAGCCGAATGCAAGGGTCATGGCCACTGGCGCGATGGTGGCTTGGACATTCCCCATGACCATGAGCATCAGAATCAACGCCATCATCACTGTTGCAGTTCCGGACATGACCAGGAGCACGTTGGCGATTCTTGAGGAAAACGTCCGATTGATCCATCGGTGCCAAATCCAGAGTGAAGCGAACGCGGTCACGATGAGGAGGGCTGTCACGATGATGGCCTTCGGTCTCTGCCAGGCAAGGCGGGCATCGACGAGACTACGAACCTCGGCGGGAACTCCGGATGTTCCTGACGCAAGCCAGTCGGTGAACGCGTGGCGGTGAATCTCCACACCGGCGAAACCACGCGTCGGGTCCAGGACGGTGCTGATATTCGCTGCGACGACTAGGGCAAGAAAGAGGCATACGATGATTCCACCTGCGATGAAGACGAGATAGGTCCACGTCTGTCGTCGAGTGGCTCTGGATGTCGATTGTCGAGCAGAACGAAGTTGTCGCCAGCACCCGAGGATCAGAATTGCAAGTGCGAGGAGGAAGACGAGGCCAGTGATCACGAGCGCCAGGTGGAACCGCTGGTAATCGGCCAGAATCGTGACGAAGGCTGGATTCCTGGGGTCAGCGGGCATCTCGGATCCATAGTGCGGTCTCGGCGCCTACGGCCAGAACGTCCTCGCCGCCGGTGTTGAGCATTGCGACGTCGTCACTCGAGCTGATCAGCACCTCAGAGCCCCAGTTCGCGGGGAGGTGCACGGTCGCATCGTTGAGGTTGATGATCGAGACAACGGACGAGCCATCGGGTGCTACACGGCGGAAGGCGAGGACGTCGCTCATGTGATCGAGCCATTCGAGCGGCCCCTCGCCAAGTGCGGCGAGATCACGACGCAGATGCAGGGCATCACGGTAAAGCTCAAGTGTCGACCCCTTGACTCCTGTCTGCGCGGCCACGGAGACCTCTGCCCAGTCAGCGGGCTGTGGTAGCCAGCTTGCTGTTCCGGAATTGAAGCCGAAGGAAGGTGCATCTCCTGACCACGGGATCGGCACGCGGCATCCATCGCGTGTGCCATCGGTTCCGCCACTGCGATGCCAGGCGGGATCCTGGCGCACGGCGGCATCGAGCTCGCTGACTTCGCGCAGTCCGAGTTCCTCGCCTTGGTAGATGTACATCGATCCGGGGAGGGTCAAGGTGAAGAGCGTGGCCGCCCGAGCGCGGCGCAGGCCGCGTACCGCATCGACCTCGCAAGTCAGGCGCGTGTCATTGTCGAAGCCGGGTGCAAGTCGAGTGGCATGACGCACGACATCGTGGTTGGAGAGCACCCACGTGGGGGGAGCACCGATTTTCGCGTGATTCGCGATGGTGTCATCAATGGACGTGCGCATCTTCTCGGCATTCCAGCCGGCCTGAAGATAGTCGAAGTTGAACGATGTATGGAGTTCGTCGGGGCGCTGGTATCGAGCAAGTCGCTCGGGGTTGGGTACCCAGGTCTCGCCGCAGAACACGCGCGGGGGGTCGTACTCATCGGCGACCTTGCGCCACTCACGGTAGATGTCGTGCACGGCATCTTGATCCCAGAAGGGTGCATGCGGCTGATCGCCGAGAAGCTCCGGCTCTCCGTCGGCATAGTCGTAGTCGGGAAGGCCAGCCTCCTTGGCCATGCCGTGGGCAACGTCGATTCGGAAGCCATCGACTCCGCGATCGAACCAGAAACGAAGGATGTCGCGGAATTCCGCGCGCACCTCCTCGTTCTCCCAGTTGAGGTCGGGCTGGGTGCTGTCGAACAGGTGCAGGTACCAGTAGGGAGTGGGATTGCCCTTCGAGTCAGCAAGCGGTGACCAACCGCTGCCGTGAAACACGCTCTTCCAATTGTTGGGGGGCAGTTCATGGTTGCTGCCCTTGCCCTCGCGAATCATGTAGCGATCCCAGGCCGCTGAACCCGGATCGGAATTGAGAACTTCCTTGAACCACTCGTGCTCGCTGCTCGTGTGATTGGGGACTATGTCCATGAATACGCGCAGATTGCGTGCGTGCGCCTGTGTGATGAGCTCGGTCATGTCATCGAGGCTGCCGAGACGTGGGTCGACAGATCGATAGTCGGCAACGTCGTAGCCGCCGTCATGTAGGGGAGAGGCGTAGAAAGGTGAGATCCACAAGGCATCGAGGCCAAGATCATGGAGGTAGTCGAGTCGGCTGATCATCCCGCGTACATCGCCCATCCCGTCGCCGTCGCTGTCGGCGAAGGAACGCGGGTAGACCTGGTAGATGACGGCGTCGCGCCACCAATTCGCGTTGGTGTCCATGGATGAATCCTCGGGGTTAGTGGGAACCGGGGGAGTCGTCGATGTTCTGCATTGCATGGGCTGCGCCCACGAGGTACGTCCAGAGCTGGTTCTCCAGCGCGGGATCTTCCATGTTCATCTCGAGGATCGCATCGTGCATGTGAGTGAGCCAGCGGTCTCGAGCCTCGGCATCAATCGCGAATTCCATGTGGCGCATCCGCAGGCGCGGGTGTCCGCGTTCCTCGCCGTAGGTTTGCGGCCCGCCCCAGTACTGCTCCATGAACATCAGCAGGCGGCGCTCCGCTTCGTCCATCTCATCGGCCGGGTACATCGGCGCGAGCACCGAGTCGTGGCGAACTCCGAGATAAAAGCGTGCGACGAGCTTGCTGAAGAAATCGTGGCCACCGAATTGCTCGTATGGGGTGACCTGCTTCTCGGTGTCGCTCACGTGCCTATTGTGGCTGACGAGTCGAAGTCTCCTGCGCGCGCTCCACGATATGGCGCGCCATGGGCGGGAAGACGAAGGCATGGAACGGTGCGACCGACCACCAGTAGATATGCCCGGCCAGGCTTCGCGGCCAGTACACCGCGCGCTGCACGAGTCGGGATTCATTTGGGCCGACGCCCTGGACGTGAAATTCCAGCCATGCTCTTCCGGGCATCTTCATCTCGGCGCGCAGCCGCAGCAGGTCCGGTTGATCCTTGGTCTCGACTCTCCAGAAGTCAACCGGCTCGCCGACCATAAGGAAGTGGGGATCTCGGCGGCCACGGCGCAGCCCGACTCCGCCGAGGAGCCGGTCGATGAGCCCACGAATCTTCCAGAGGAGATTCGCCGAGTACCAGCCGTTTTCGCCGCCGATGCACTCCACGGCACGCCACAGTTCGTCGGCCGAGGCGTGGCAGTCAACCTCGCGTACATCCGTGTAGAGAGTTCCGCCCGACCACTGCGGATCCGTCGGCAGCGGATCGCTGGGCGCGCCCGGAGTCGAAGCGCCCGACCAGCGCGTGATGACGTCTGCCTCGCGGATGCGAGTGAGGGCCAGCTTGACTGCGTCGTCGAAGGGAATGAGTCCTTCTTCAGGATCGGGGATCCATGCGGCGATGTCGTGTTCACGGCACACCGCAGGGTGTCGCAAAGACTGGACGAGCGGCCGAGCGATCGCCTTGGGAACTGGCGTGACGAGATTAATCCAGTGACTCGACAGGCCCGGGGACAGCATGTTGATGGGCAGGATGATTCTGCGAGGAAGACCTGCAACACGTGCGTAGGCCTGCATCATTTCCTGATACGACAAGACTTCCGGCCCGCCGATTTCGAAGGATCGGTTCACCTCAGGCGGAAGATCGGCTGCCAAGACGAGGTAGCGCAGAACGTCGCGAATGGCGATGGGCTGAGTTCTGGTGCGGACCCAGCGCGGGGTGATCATCGCGGGGAGGCGTTCGGTGAGATACCGCAGCATTTCGAATGATGCCGATCCGGAACCGATGACCACGGCCGCTCGAAGTTCGATGGTAGGCACGCCTGAACCACGCAAGATCTCGCCAACGTTCACGCGTGAGCGCATGTGCGGGCTCATGCGGTCGACGTCGACATCGGGCGCGAGCCCGCCGAGGTACACGATGCGGCTGAGCGAGCTCGTCTGCGCCACATCGGCGAATGTGCGAGCCATGTCACCTTCGGCACTCTCGAGATCGCGACCGTGCTGCAGTGAGTGCATGAGGTAGTACGCAACATCGCAGTCACGCATGGCGATCTGAAGATCAGTGAGGCTCTGGGCATCACCTTGGACGATCTCCACCTGGTGAGCCCAGGGCATATCGCGAAGTTTCTCTGGTGATCGCGCAAGTACCCGAACTTGATGACCGGCCTCGAGTAACTGGGGCACGAGTCGCCCGCCTACGTAGCCTGTGGCCCCGGTAACAAGGCTGCGCGTTGTCATTAGTCCAGTCTGGGGGCTGGAGGCGTCGGTGGCGAGCCGGGGAGCACTTGCCCGGGCATCTGCCGCAGCATCATCGGCATCACGATGCCGGCGCGATCGAAGGCCAGCTTGATGCGCTCACGAATGGTGCGAGCGAGAATGATCTGCTTTTCGGGTACTGCCTTCGCGGTTACGCGCACCACCATGGCCTCACCTGACATCGACTCCACGCCGGCAAAGGTCGGCTTTCCCAGGAGCATGTCGTCGTACGTCGGATCCTCGTCCATGTCGAGTGCCACGCTTTCGATCAAGTCGCGAACTCGATCGAGATTCTCGTCGTACGCGACTGGGATATCGACCGTCGCGAGGGTCCAGCCCTGCGACCGATTGGCGACGCGCAGGATTTCCCCGTTGCGCACGTACCAGACAACTCCGGAGAGATCGCGAAGTCGCGTGTAACGAAGTGCGACTTCCTCAACCGAGCCGATGACCGGACCGAGGTCGACGACGTCGCCGACACCGAACTGATCTTCGACGATCAAGAAGATGCCGGAGAGGTAGTCCTTCACCAGGGTCTGCGCTCCGAACCCCAGTGCGACGCCAACAACACCTGCACTGGCGAGCAGAGGTGCGACGTTGACTCCCAGGGCCTCGAGGACCATGAGTGCTGCGACTGTCCAGACGATCAGGGATACCGAACTGGTCAGCAGCGTGCCGATCGCATTCGCCCGCTGCTCGGTGCGCTGATTGAGAAGCATCTCGGAGAGTTCGGCGGTGCGGGTGTACTTGCGGGTCTGCTCGAGGCGTTCGATGCGAGCGCGTTCGGAGGTGCGCTTGACGATCTTGTGAATCACGCGAACGAGCACGACCTGGATGATCAGGGCGGCAACGATGATGATGATCACTTGAAGTGGAGTGCCGAGAACCCATTCGACAGGAGCGTCGTACCAATTCGGCTTAGCGGCTGCGGGGATCATGCTGTCCACTTTCTGAAGAACGCCAGGGTGTCGGCGGTCTCCTCGATCGACTTGTCCATGGAGCGAGCGCCGTGGCCTACGTTGCCCTCGGCGCGAATCAGGATCGGGCGAGCGCCGGAGGTGGCGTGCTGCACAGCCGCGCAGAGCTTGCGACCATGCATGGGATCGGTGCGAGTGTCATTGTCGAACACCGCGAACATGGTGGCCGGGTAGTCAGTGCCCTCGTGCACGTTGTGGTACGGCGAGTAGCCAATGAGCCAGCCGAATTGCTCGGCGATCTCCGGGTCGCCGTACTCGACGGTCCAGGTCGGCCCGAGCTCTGAGGTCGTGTACCGAATCATGTCGAGCAGCGGGGCAACGCAGACCACGGCGTTATAGAGCTCAGGGCGTTGCGTCATCGCGGCGCCGACAAGTAGCCCGCCGTTCGAGCCGCCGTAGATGCCGAGCTTGGACGACTCGGTGTAGCCGTTGGAGATGAGGTACTCGGCCGCTGAGTGGAAATCGTCGAAGACGTTCTGCTTCAAGCCGAGCATGCCGGCGCGATGCCAGTCCTCGCCCTCCTCGCCGCCACCGCGAAGATTCGCGACGGCCCACACGCCGCCGGATTCGACCCACGCGAGGATGGCTGCCGAGTAACCCGGTGTCAGCGGAATTCCGAATCCGCCGTAGCCGTACAGGATCGTCGAACGCGGCTTATCGGGTGCCTGGGTCGGGGCGATGATGAACATTCGCACGATGGTGCCGTCGGCGGAGGTGTATTCGACCTGGCGTGAGAAGACCTTTGGCACCTCCACTGTGCCGGGAGGTGACGCATGGAGAGCAGCCTCGCGGGTGCGTGCATCGAAGGTGTAGATATGCGGAACGGTGGTGTGGTCGGTGTAGACAAACCAGCAGACCGGGCCGCCATCGAGTTGCTGCACCGGGCCACCGATCGTGCCGGCGCCGGGCAAGGGAACGTGAGCGATGAAGGCTCCGTCACTCGCTGCATGAAGGCTCATCTCGCTCACGCCATGTCGCGTGCGCACCACGAGAAGAACGTCGTGGTCGAGTTCGGGACCATCAAGCAGTGCGTAACCGTCGAGTACGGCATCAGGATCCTCGGGGATCAGGTCTGTCCAGGTAAAGGGATCCTCGTACGTGGCAACGGCGAGGCGCGCATATGGCGCATCGAGATCGGTGCTCACGTAGATGCGACCATCACGCTCGAACGAAAGGGATGTCTGAGCGTCGACATCGCCTTGGATCAGCGTGAACGACGGATGCGCGGGATCGCATGCTTCGAGATCTGAGATCCAGAGGTCATTACGCGGTTCGGTGCCCTCGGATGCGGAGACCTGCAGCCAGCGCCCGTCGCGACTTACTTCAACGCCGTAATAGTTGGTCATGGTCATGCCTGCGCCGAATACGAGGATGTCGGCCTCGGCAGGTGTGCCGACCACGTGCAGGTAGACGCGGCGATGGAAGTTCTGCTCGGACTCGGGCAGCAGCTCGGGTGCGATGCGTCGCACGTAGTAGAAGGCGAAGCCTCCGATCAGCCAGGCGATCGGCGAGTACCGGCAGCGATCAATGGGGCCTTCGATGGTCTCGCCGGTGGCGACATCCATCACGTAGAGAAGTGACTCCTCATTGCCACCGATCGACAATTGATAGGCAAGTCGATCACCCTCCTTGGAGGGTTGCCAGGAGTCCAAAGTGGTGGCACCGGTGGGATCGATGGTCATCGGGTCAATGAGGGTGCGCTCGGTGCCGTCGGCTTCGACGACGTACAGAACTGAGAACTGCTGACCGGGTTCGCGGCGAGTTAGGAAGTAGCGATCACCGCGCCAGTAGGGCGGCGAGACGGTACCCGCGCCGAGGAGCTCTCCGACACGTGCGACGAATCCTTCGCGTGAATCCCAGTCCGCCTGCTCGGCACTCAGCAGTTCTGACTGTGCGCGTGCCCAGTCAATGGTGCGTGGGTCAGCCGCATCTTCGAGCCAGCGGTACGGGTCGGGCACCTCAGTGCCGTGCAGGACATCGACGAGGGGCAGCCGCTCGGCTGCGGGATATGCGGGGCGATCGGCCATGACCTGAGCCTACGTGGGGTCGCGGCGGCAGGGGCAGCCCTTGGCAGCCCCGAATGACAGCGTTTACAGTGAGATCCGTGGATCGGAACCTCGAGAGTCTTGCGGCCGCTTACGGAGTGGCCACGTCGTATGTCGATCAAGGCGGGATGCATGTCGACGTCAGCGAGGAGACAGTTCTCGCCGTGCTCGCAGCACTGGGCACCGATCTACGCGAGGTGGAAGACCGCCCGGCCGCGATCGCGGCTGCGGCCGAGGCGATGCGCCTTCGCGATTGGCGGCGAATGCTGCCTCCTGTAGTGGTGGCCACGCAGGGCACACAAGCATCCGTGTGGGTGCATGTGCCGGACGGAGCATCCGCGCGTGCCCACGTGATGACTGACGCGGGTGTTCGTATCGACCTCGTGCAGGTCGACAATTGGAACCCGCCGGTCGACGTCGATGGCGAGTGGATCGGCGAGGCATCGTTCGCGATCCCCGCGGATCTCCCATTGGGGTGGCACACCCTGTATGCGGAGAGCGACGACCGCGAGGCCGATGCCTCGTTGGTCATGACGCCAGCGCGGCTTGACCCCGATGCCATCGCCGGTGACCGGCAATGGGGTTTCATGACCCAGGTCTATGCAACTCGCTCGCGTGAATCGTGGGGCATTGGCGATCTCCACGATCTCGCAACCCTGGCGTCGTGGAGTGGTGAAGAGCTCGGTGCTGGCTTCGTTCTGATCAATCCGCTTCATGCAGCGACCCCGGTGTCGCCGATCGAGAACTCGCCTTACCTGCCCGTCACGCGTCGGTTCACCAACCCGATCTACCTGCATGTCGAGGACATTCCGGAGTTCGACGAGCTCAAGAAGAAGCAGCGCATGCAACTCGAGGAGAGCGCAGCGCCGCTGCGCGCCATGAATCTGACTGCCGATCTCATAGATCGTGATGCAGTCTGGTCTGCCAAGCGCGAAGCGTTCGGAGTGATCTTCGACGCGGGCCTTTCGAAGTCGCGTCGACGCGAGTTCGATGACTACTGCGATGAGCAGGGCGTGGGGCTTCGCGACTTTGCCACGTGGTGCGCGATGAGCGAGATGTTCGGGCACGATCCGTCTGCCTGGTCAGCGGATTACTCGCGCCCGGATTCACCGTCGGTCGAGGCGTTCCGCGAGGAGCACTCAGCGTTGATCGAGCTGCACATGTGGATGCAATGGCAGATGGATCAGCAGCTTGCCGCGACCCAGAAGGCCGCACGCGATGCCGGCATGGTGATCGGCGTCATGGCCGATCTTGCTGTTGGCGTTCATCCCTCGGGTGCTGACTCCTGGTCGTTGCAGAATGTCCTCGCGCGTGGGGTTTCCGTCGGTGCGCCACCTGACATGTACAACCAGATGGGTCAGGACTGGTCGCAGCCGCCGTGGCGCCCGGATGCCCTTGCTGAAGCGGGATATCTGCCTTATCGCGATCTGCTGCGTACGATTCTTCGTCATTCGGGAGGCCTGCGGATCGATCACGTTCTTGGTCTCTTCCGCCTCTGGTGGGTGCCCGCAGGCATGGGCGCACGCAATGGCACCTTCGTGAGATTTGATCACGACGCGATGATCGGCATCCTGTGCCTGGAAGCGCAACGCGCTGGTGCGATTGTCGTGGGCGAAGATCTCGGCACAGTCGAACCATGGGTGCGCGATGTGCTCTCCGCACGTGGGATTCTCGGCACAGTCATCTCCTGGTTCGAGCGCACTGACGGAGTCATTACCCCTCTTGCCGATTGGCGACAGGACATTCTCGCCAGCGTGACGGTGCATGATCTCCCTCCGACCGCAGGCTTCCTGCGCGATGAGCACGTGCGTATTCGCGAGAGTCTCGGACTTCTCACCACTGATCCGTCAATCGAGTACGCCAATGCGAGGCGTGACCGCGAGGAGTGGGCTCGACTTCTTCGTGAAGCGGGGTTCTTGGCAGCTGACGCCGACCTCGACACCGATGCGGGGCTCGAGGCCATGGCCATTGCCCTGCATCGAGCCGTGGGCTCGACCAAGGCTCGACTCGTGGGAGTCGGGCTAACCGATGTCGTGGGAGACCGGCGCGCCCAGAACCAGCCGGGTACCTACCTCGAGTACCCCAACTGGCGAGTGCCCATGAGTGATTCAGAAGGTCATCCGATGCTTCTTGAGGACGTCATCGCCGGTACCCCCCTGCTCCGGCCGATGGTCGACGCAGTTCGCCAGCGCTAGCCCTCTAGGATTAGCGCGTGAACGCAGGACAAGCACTCGCTCTCTTCGCAGGCATCCCGATCGGCTTCGCCATCCTGGTGGCCATTGCCGTGTCGGCCGGCAGCTGGATCCGTGGTGATCGCCACTCTGGTCTGCCCGGTGAGCCCACAGCTGAAGGCCCCGTCTTCATCGCCAGCTCCGGTTCTGCGCCTGATCCGTCGATCATTCCGCGCGAACTCGGCGTCGGTTCGTACTCCGTCATGGGAGGTGGCGCGCATGGAAGCTTCTGATCTGACTCCCAAGCAGCGCGTGGCGATTACCAATGCGGTCGAACTCGCTCGTGAGATCTCCGGACGTTGCTTCGCTGTTTACGTCGGCCCGCTCGAGCAAGGTCGTGACTCGGCCATTGCCAAGCACGCACAAATCACCGGCGCCGAGACTGCCGTACTGATTGCGGTGGATCCCCAGGCGCGCACCATCGACATCGTCACCGGCACCCAGGCAGCGATCGACATTGACGATCGCTCGTGCGAACTCGCCATCTTGGCCATGCGCTCGAACTTCGGTGCTGACGATCTCGTCGGCGGCATTCGCTCAGGTGCGATGCTGCTCGCTGAGCATGCTCGTGCACCGCGGGTGCTGCACCTCAACGAGCCGGCCTAACTCAGCTCGCTGCGCTGCCTACTCGAACGAGGGGCCGGCAGTTCGGGTGCGCTTGATCTCGTAGAAGCCAGGAGTGCCGGCCACCAGCAAGGTGCCATCCCACAACTTGCCCGCTGCATCGCCGCGAGGCGTCGGCGTGACGACCGGGCCGAAGAAGGCGATCTGCTTGCCGTCAGCTCCAGGCACGGCGATGACAGGAGTACCGACATCCTCGCCGACCAGGCTGATGCCCTCGGCGTGGCTTGCACGCAGATCGTCATCCACGGCATCGGAGTGGGCGAACTCGGCGAGGGCTGCAGGCAAGCCGACTTCAGCAAGTGATTCCGCGATCACGGCATCGAAGTCCGCGTTCTGCTGGAGATGAATGCGATTTCCCATGGCCGTGTAGAGCGGCAGGATCACGTCGTCACCGTGCGCATTGCGGGCGGCAATGATTACGCGCACCGGGCCCCAAGCCCTTGTCATGAGGTCGACGTACTTCTCGGGAAGGTCTCGGCCGTCATTGAGAACAGCCAGGGACATCACGTGCCAACGCACGTTGACCTCGCGAACCTGCTCGACTTCGAGCATCCAGCGGGAGGTCATCCAGGCCCACGGGCAGGCGGGGTCGAACCAGAAATCTGCTGTCACGCTCACGTGGGCTCCTCGAGTGGCTCCCATGCACCAGGCGCATAGGGTTGGTCTCATCCTAAGGAGGTCATCGCGTGAGCGACAACGAGAACATCACCCGGGCCGAGGCGGCCGACCGATCGGCACTGCTTCATTCGCACTCCTATGAGGTTCTCCTCGATCTGACGCAGCCCGGCGACACCTTCCTCTCGACCACCACTGCCACCTTCGACTGCCGCACGCCGGGGGAGTCGAGCTGGATTGATCTCATTGCTCCGAACGTGCGCTCTGTCATGCTCAATGGCGTCGAACTCGATGTTGCCGATGTTGTCTCGGGCGCTCGTATCGCGCTGCCGAACCTTCAGGCGACGAACACCGCCGTGATTACTGCTGACTGCGCGTATATGAATACCGGCGAAGGCTTGCACCGATTCGTCGACCCTGTCGACGATGAGACATACCTCTACACGCAATTCGAGTCTGCAGATGCGCGCCGCATGTACGCCTGCTTCGAGCAGCCGGATCTCAAGGCCACCTTCCAGCTGAGCGTCATCGCGCCTGATCACTGGAAGGTCATCAGCAATGCGGTCACTCCTGTTCCGTCAGCACTCGGTGAGTCGAAGGCCCGTTGGGACTTCCCGGCCAGCCTGCGCATGTCGACCTACATCACCGCTCTCGTAGCCGGCCCCTACTACGAGGTGCGCGATTCCTACACCGGCACCTTCGGTACCTACCCGCTCGGAGTCTTCTGCCGTAATTCGTTGGCAGAGTTCCTCGATCCGGATGACATCTTCCTGATCACCAAGCAGGGCTTCGATTTCTTCGAGAAGCAGTTCGGTGTGGCCTACCCCTTCGGCAAGTACGACCAGCTGTTCGTGCCCGAGTTCAATGCTGGTGCCATGGAGAACGCCGGCTGCGTAACCTTCCTCGAGGATCTCGTGTTCCGCTCTCGCGTCACCGACTCGGCATACGAGCAGCGCGCCAACACAATCCTCCACGAGCTTGCTCACATGTGGTTCGGCGATCTCGTCACCATGACCTGGTGGGATGACCTGTGGCTCAACGAGTCGTTCGCCGAATGGGCCGCCCATTACGCGAATGTTCATGCCACGCGTTTCACCGATGCCTGGACTTCCTTCTCCAACCAGCGCAAGGCCTGGGCCTATCGCCAGGATCAGCTGCCCTCGACCCACCCGATCGCCGCTGACATGACCGATCTCGATGCGGTGCGCGTCAACTTCGATGGCATCACGTACGCGAAGGGCGCCTCTGCGCTTCGCCAGCTGGTGGCCTGGGTGGGTGAACCGGAGTTTCTCGCAGGTATCCACGAGTACTTCACCAAGCACGCGTGGGGCAATACGCAGCTCGATGACCTGCTCGTCGAATTGGAGAAGAGCTCAGGACGCGACCTGTCGGGCTGGACTCAGGAGTGGCTGCGTACAAGCGGCGTCAACCTCATGCGGCCGCTTGTTGCCGTTGATGCGGCCGGCAACTACGCCTCTGTCGTCATTGAGCAGGAGCCGCCGAGCAGCCCGGCCGGAATCGCGCCGACCCTGCGTTCGCACCGCATGGCAATCGGCCTGTACGACGTCGTCGATGGGGTGCTAACCCGCCGCGATCGCCTCGAGCTCGATGTCGTCGGTGCCCGAACTGACGTCACCTCTCTTGTCGGCGTCAAGCAGCCCGACCTGTTGCTGCTCAATGATGATGACCTGACCTTCACGAAGTTCCGGCTCGACGAGCGCAGCTGGAAGACAGCAGTCGCCCATCTGGGCGATGTTGACTCGTCTCTCGCACGAGCCCTCATCTGGGGTGCCGCGTGGGACATGACTCGTGATGCCGAGGTCAGCACGGGTGACTTCCTCGATCTCGTTATCTCGGGCATCGAGAAGGAATCCGATGTCGGTGTCGTGCAAGGCGTGCTGCGCCAGCTCAAGGCGGCGATCGATCAATTCTCCGCGCCGGCGAATCGCGCCTCGTATGTGCAGCGCATCGCAGCGGCACTTCTCGAGTTCGCACGTCGTGCCGAGCCCGGTAGCGATCATCAGCTCGCCTTCACTCGTTCCTTCATCAGCTCCGCGGGCACTGCCGATGAACTGGCAATCCTCGAGGGGTTGCTCGATGGCTCAGTGGTATGGCCGGGTCTTGCTGTCGATACCGATCTGCGCTGGTCGCTCATTCAGCGGCTCGTCTCGGTCGGCCGGTTCGGCGATGCCGAGATCGATGCCGAGCTCGTGCGCGATGACACGGCCACCGGTCGCCGCCAGGCGGCAGTGGCCCGCGCTGCGCGTCCGACTGCAGATGCGAAGGCGCAGGCCTGGGCCGACATCGTCGATCGCACTGATCTTCCGAATGCGATTCTCGAAGCGACTATCGGTGGCTTCATGCATCCCGATCAGATCGAGCTGCTCACCCCGTATCGCGATACCTACTTCAGCGTCATGGGTGAAGTCTGGAAGTCGCGCACTAATGAGACGGCTACCAACATCACCGTGGGGCTCTATCCCTTCCTGCTGGTCGACGACACCACGATCGCTCTGACCGATGCCGCGCTCGCCGGCGACCTGGGTGCGACGCCGAAGCGGCTGCTCTCCGAGGGCCGTGACGGAGTGGAGCGGGCGGCGCGTGCGCGTGCACGCGATGCCCGCGGCTGAGCGGTGAACCATGCCTGAGGGCAATGTCATTCACAATCAGGCGCGTCGGCTCTCGCGAGCATTTCGGGGCAATGTTGTTACCGTCGATAGTCCGCAAGGGAGATTCGCTGACGGTGCGGCGCAGGTCAGCGGGCAGAGCGTCCGCACGATAGAGGCGCATGGCAAGCACCTCTACATCGGCTTCAGCAATGACCTGTGGATTCATATCCATCTCGGCTTATTCGGGAAGTGGCGACTGGGCAAGGGCGAGGCGCCGGAACCGCAAGGGCAATTGCGCCTTCGCCTACGAACTGATGAGTCTTATGCCGAGCTACGCGGGCCGACTGTGTGCGAGGTGCTGACGCCGCAGGAGAAGAAGGCCTCCGTAGCCAAGATCGGCCCTGATCCCATTCGTGCGGATGCCGATCCCGAAGCGGCATGGGTGAAGGTTCACCGAAGTTCGCAGAGCATCGGCGCTCTGCTGATGGATCAACGGATCTTCGCCGGCGTCGGCAATATCTATCGAGCGGAAGTGCTCTTTCGCCATGACATCTCGCCATTTCGGCCGGGCAACGAGATCTCTCGCACGGAATTCGACGGGATGTGGTCTGACCTTGTACTGCTCATGACCGCGGGC
>CALFIA010000101.1 GCA_937876275.1 uncultured Actinomycetes bacterium
AGACGAGTACTGCGGTCAGCAGTGGCGCCGGGCCGAGATCACGCAAGCGCTCCACTCCCACCGAGCCATTCGACATGAGCACGGCAAGAAGCACGGCAATGGCTGCGATGCCGGACGAGGCAGCGGCGACGCCGGCACGCTGAAGCGCAGGAAGCACGATGCGGCGAGAGATCCAGATACCGACCAGCACGCCAGCACCGACGATGATCACCGGCAAGAACCATTGCGCAGCCGATGAGCCCGAGGGAATTGCGGCGAGCAGGGGGAAGGGCGGCAGTTCAGTGGGTACCGAGTTCGGCACGAAGGGCGAGACCACCGCGCCAGCTCCGATGGTCACCGCACTGCCCGCGCTGTACGCCAGAGTCCAGGTCAGCATCATCGGCAGATAGCCGATGCCGAGAAGTAGGAGAACCAACCCACCTATCGGCCCAGCATTCAATGCAGCCTGCATGTCGATCGCGGTGGGGAATCCGACGAGAAGTGCGATCAGGAAGACCACCGACGACACGGCGATCAGCACGAAGATGGCAAGACCGCCGGCCCGCCAGATGATCTGCCGAGTTGCCGAGAGCGCATCACGACGAGCAGCGATGCGCGTGCGCAATACGCCCCAACCGAAAGCCAGCACTGCCACGACCGCAGTCGTGATCACTGACCGAATCGCCGCGGTGGACACCGAGTCAGTGGCGCAGATTCGCGAAGCGACGAAACCGAGAAGTGCGTAGACGACGACAGCGGTCGCGATAACGACCGCGCGCTCACCTGTGGTCTTGGCATGTGAGACATGTGCCGCCCAGCGACCGGCGAGCACGAGAAGCACGACGGGGATCACCAGGAGTCCCCAGGGCAGGAGCGAGTACCAGACCGCACCGAGGCGAATGGGTACGTCGTTGGCGACCAGCCAGGCCGCCGAACTCGAGCGAAGGATGGAACCCCAGCCGGCACTCGGCGAGGAGGACGCGACCTGGGCGAGGAAGACCGGGATCGCCACGATGACAAGGCCGATCAGCGCTGCCCAGAGTGCGCCGAGGGCACCGGCCGCGAGCTGTGCGGGCCTAATGGCCGGCACAGCAGGGCGGGGGATCTTCACCGCCCTAGCCTCCCAGACTTCGGCACTGGCTCCCCCGTGCGACACCACGCAGGCGTCGTCGAATCACGAGGAACGCTCACCCCATGATGATCAGCCACAGTGCAGCCAGCGCACTGAGGGTGAGTGCGACCGTCGTGAAGACTCGCTGGTTCATCCGACGGAAGGCAAAGGCACCCAGAATGCCGCCTGCGATCAGCGCGGGGATGAATCGCAGGCTGATCAGCAGGGAATCCCAGGTGAGCACGTGCAGGCCGATGACGAACGGCACCTTGATGATGTTGAGGATCAGGAAGAACCATGCAGCGGTGCCCATGAAGGCGAGCATGGAAACGCGCATCTTCACTAGGTAGAGAGTCATCGCTGCCCCACCTGCGTTCGCCCCCATCGTGGTCATGCCGGTGAGCGTGCCGAAGAAGGCAATGGCCAGCTTGTTCTCCAGGCCGGGGTGGTCGTCGGGAACATTGCGTTCGGCGCGCAGGCGCCATACCTCAAGAAAAACCGACGAGAGGATCAGCAGGCCCAGAATGCGACTGACGATGATCATGTCGACGAACTCGAAGAGCAGTGCAGTGATCACGAAGCCTGCGAGAACTCCCGGCACGAGCCTGCGAATCAGACTCCAGTCCGCGTGCGAGCGGTAGAGCGCAAGACCCATGAAGTCGCCGAGAATCAGTAGCGGCACCACGAAGCCGGAACCGATCGCCGGCCCGAGCGCGGCGGCGATGATCGGCCCGGCCATGACTCCCGCCACGGGCATGCCTGTCTTGGAAAAGCCGAATAAGAGGACGGCAGCCGAGACAACGAGTATCAACGCGAGCGACCAGGTCTCAGGCATCCGCGCCTCCATCGAGGGAATGCGAGAGGGCGGCCACGGGATTCACCCTATGACCGCCCTCTCGAGGTACATGCATGACGGGGACTAGCCCTTCGTCATGATCTCCCGCATGAGCTGCGCAGTGGCCGACGGAGTCTTGCCGACCTTGACGCCCACGGCCTCGAGTGCTTCCTGCTTCGCAGCGGCAGTGCCTGCGGAACCGGAGACGATGGCGCCTGCATGGCCCATGGTCTTGCCCTCGGGTGCGGTGAAGCCCGCGACATAACCGACAACCGGCTTGGTGATGTGCTTGCCGATATAGGCAGCGGCACGCTCTTCTGCGTCGCCGCCGATCTCGCCGATCATCACGATCGCGTCGGTGTTCGGGTCATCCTGGAATGCCTGCAGCGCATCGATGTGCGTGGTGCCGATGATCGGGTCACCGCCGATGCCGACGCAGGTGGAGAAACCGAAGTCACGCAGTTCGTACATCATCTGGTAGGTCAGCGTGCCCGACTTCGAGACGAGACCGATGCGGCCCGACTTGGTGATGTCGGCGGGGATGATGCCCGCGTTGGAAACACCGGGGCTGATGATGCCCGGGCAGTTCGGACCGATGATGCGGGTCTTGCCCGAGTTCTGCGAGTACTGGAAGAACTCAGCGGTGTCGTGGACGGGGATGCCCTCGGTGATCACCACGGCGAGCGGGATCTGGGCATCGACTGCCTCGATCACTGCGGCCTTGGCGAACTTCGGCGGCACGAACACGA
>CALFIA010000102.1 GCA_937876275.1 uncultured Actinomycetes bacterium
CCTGCGTTGTTGACCAACACATCCACCTCGCCCAGATCAGCACGACATCGCCCTGCTTCATGCCGGCGCCATTGCGGGAGACCAACTGGCGATACGCCGTGGAGTTCACGAGGCCGGGCGAAGCAGCTTCCTCCCACGTGAGGTGCGCCGGCTTCGGAAGTAGTTGGTTGCTCTTGACGATCGCAAGTTCGGCGAGACCGCCGAAGTTGGTCTCGAATCCCCAGATGCGCTGCTCGGGGTCGAGCATGGTGTCGTTGTGACCCAGTGGTGATTCAAGTTCGACGCTCAGGCAGTGCGCGACTACCTGATCACCGGGCTTCCAGGCGCTCACGCCGGGACCGACGCGAAGCACGACGCCTGCGGCATCGGAACCGATCACGTGATAGGGCAGGTCGTGCCGCTTGGTATCAGCGTTCAAGCGGCCGTACTTCTCGAGGAAGCCGAAAGTCGATACGGGCTCGAAGATCGAGGTCCACACGGTGTTGTAATTGATGCTCGAAGCCATGACGGCGATGAGGGCCTCGCCGGCGGCGAGCTCGGGCGTCGCCACCTGATCGAGGTGCAGTGATGTGCGCGGATCCTTGTCGCGGGATGCGACACCGTCGAACATCGAGACTTCGTCCTTGTGCACGGTGATAGCGCGATAGGACTCAGGGATGGGCAGGGCGGCGAGGTCCTCCGTGGAGGCGCCGGTGATTATCGCTTCGCGAATAGCATGCATTTTCGGTCCAATGCTCAGGAGTTATCGGCCGTTGATGAGTGAATGCACCTGATCGATGACTCCGTGTGCGGAGGCCCACCACCATGCTGCAGTTGCGGTGATGCCAATAATGCCAATGATCACGAGTTTTCGCGCCTTCTTGAGGAGCAACGAGATAACGATCACAGCGAAGGCACCAGCCGCAACGGCTGCTGCTGCGGCCTTCTGGTCGCCGGTGAGATCCCACGTGGTGGGATTCCAGGGCTCCATGACAGCGGCGACTAGTGGGAGTCGCCCGATTGCACGAGCTCGATGAGTACCCCGCCGCAGTCTTTCGGATGAGCGAAATTGACCAGCGAGCCGGCCGTGCCGCGCTTGGGCTGGTCATAGAGAACTCGCACACCCGCGGCGCGCAGGGCGTCGGCTGTCGCGACGACATCGTCGACCCCGAAGGCCACCTGCTGAATGCCAGGGCCGGATCGATCGAGGAACTTCGCAATCGTGGACTCGGGTGACAAAGGCGCGAGAAGCTGAATGTACGAATCGCCCACGCCGAGCATCGCCTCGCGTACGCCTTGTTCTTCATTAACCTCTTCATGCACGACCTCAAGCCCGAAGGCAGCGGCATAGAAGGCCTTAGCCTCGTCGAGGTCGGGGACCGCGAAGCCGACGTGATCAATGCGGGTGACGTGTGAGCTCATGGGACTATGTTGTCATCTACACAACTCGAGTCGAGGAGCGCATGGCCATGTCGCCGGATCCGGGCAGCGTGGACCTCATTGAAGGTGCCCGCGCGGGTCAACCTCGTGCCATCGCGCGCCTGATCTCTCGAATCGAGAATGACGCGCCTGACGTTCCGGCGATCATGCGCGAACTCTCATCCACTGCAGGGCATGCGCATGTCATCGGCATCACCGGTTCTCCGGGAGTCGGCAAATCCACGTCCACGTCGGCTCTCGTCACCGCCTACCGGGAGCAGGGGAAGCGTGTGGGCGTCCTGGCCGTGGATCCATCGTCGCCATTCTCCGGCGGTGCACTACTCGGTGATCGCGTGCGCATGCAGGCGCATGCCACGGACGAGGGCGTCTTCATTCGTTCGATGGCCTCGCGTGGTCATCTCGGTGGCCTTGCCGCCACCACACCTCAGGTGCTTCGCGTCCTCGACGCTGCCGGATTCGATGTCACGATCATCGAGACCGTGGGAGTCGGTCAGTCGGAAATCGAGATCGCTGCAACCGCCGATACCTCCCTGGTACTTCTCGCTCCGGGAATGGGCGATGGGATTCAGGCGGCCAAGGCAGGAATTCTCGAAATCGGTGACATCTTCGTGGTGAATAAGGCCGATCGAGATGGAGCCGACAGCACCATGCGCGAGATTCGGCACATGATCGATCTTGGCGTCCGCGGCGGTTGGCAGCCCCCGGTGCTCAAGACGGTGGCCTCACGTCATGAAGGCATTGCCGAACTTGTCGCGGAGATTGATCGTCATCGCAACTGGCTCGTGGAGTCGGGGGAGCAGGAGTCGCGCCGACTTCGACGTGCACAGGACGAGATAAGTGCACTCGTGCTCGGTGCGGTGCGACAGCAGCTGGCGGGAAATCGTTCAAAGCTTGCGGCGGCGGCGCAGGCAGTGCTCGATGGCACCACGGATTCCTACAGTGCGGCGACGGAACTTCTGAAGCAGATCTAACGCTCTGCGTGATTATGCGAGGACGCTCTAGCGCCTCTGCCAAGCCCCCGGCTCGGCCAGCAGATCACTGACGTCAGTCGGGAGCTTGCCGGTAGCGACGTCATCGAGGCTGATGTGCTCGAGCACGTGACGCATCGATGCCCGAACGGCGATCCAAACTTCACGTAGGTGTTCCGCGGCGCCGGGATACTCGATGTCTTCGGGTCGTTTTCCCCGCACGGCAGCAAGCGGGCCGTCCAGGGCTCGGACGACATCGGCGATAGAGACCTCAGCGGGATTCCGATCGAGGCGATATCCGCCGTCGGCGCCTCGCTGGCTTGCGACGATCCCCGCTTGACGTAGTTGGCGCAGGATTCCCTCCAGGAACTTCATGGGGATCTCCTGTGCGGTTGCAATCTGCTCGCCCTTAACAAGTGTGGTGGGCTCGACGCGATAGGCGGCAGCGAGCTCGCAGAGAGCGCGCATGCCGTAATCGGCCTTAGCGGAGACGTGCATTCCCGCATTCTGGCGTGCCGTGCGTCGACGTTGCTGGCCGACCCGCCGTATTTCCCCCGATTCCGAGGGAATTGCCTCCTTGGGGGAGCGGCGTGGCGGATTTGACTTCTGGGAGACCATTCCCTACCTTTCCTATTATGACGCTAGGGAAAGTAGTAAAGCACACCTCGTACGGGGTGGCGCTGGAGTTCGTACGAATGGCACACCACCGCCACCAGTACGGCTCGCAGGGCAGCGGCTGTCGATGACCTGAATCCGACCGCTTGACCCACCCCATACTCAAGGAGAAATTCATGTCGCGCTTCACCCGTATTGCTGCCGGTCTCGCCGGCCTGGCCATCGTGGCCACTGCTGGAGCCTCTGGCGCCGTTGCTGCACCGTCAGCAAGTCCGTCCTCTGCCGCCACAACGGCAGCCCTACCCAAGCTGCCCACCGCACCAGTGGTGCGTATTGGCTTCTTCGCGAACGTGACTCACGCCCCCGCACTCGTCGCGCAGCAGCTCGGCCTGTTCGACCAGACCCTGAAGAAGGAGGGCACGCAGGTTCAGTACGTGCTCTTCAATGCCGGCCCCGCCGCCATCGAGGCCATGAAGGGTGGTGCGATCGATGTCGCGTATGTCGGCCCCAACCCCTCGGTCGCGGGCTACACGTCCACCAACGGGCAGCTGCTCAATGTGGTCTCCGGCGCCGCATCGGGTGGCGCGCAGTTCGTGACCAAGCAGAGCATCAAGACGGTCGCTGATCTGCGGGGCAAGAAGTTCGCCTCGCCGCAGCTCGGTGGCACCCAGGACGTCGCACTTCGCGCGTACTTGAAGGATCAGGGCATTAATACCAACATCGCGGGTGGTGGCGACGCCACCATCATTCCGACGGATAACGCGCAGACGCTGACTCTCTTCAAGCGCGGTGATATCGACGGTGCCTGGTTGCCGGAGCCGTGGGCATCGCGACTGGTCACCGAGGCCGGCGCGAAGGTCTTCCTCGATGAGCGCTCGCTGTGGCCGGCCGGCCAGTTCGTGACGACCAACATCATCGCGAGCAAGGCTTTCCTCACCAAGTACCCGGGCACTGTGCGCACGATCCTGCAGGACAACAACACGGCGATTCGCTACATCGCGAAGAACGTCCAGAGCTCCAAGGATCTCGTGCAGCAGCAGATTCTCAAGTGGACGGGCAAGGCGATCCCGGATGCGGCCATCAATCGCGCCTGGGGAAACCTGACCTTCACCTGGGATCCGCTGCCCGGCACGCTGCGCAAGAGCGCGAACGATGCGGTGACTGCCGGACTGCTCAAGCTGAACGCGAACTCGCTCAACGGCATCTACGACTTGCGACTACTCAACTCGGTGCTGACCGCATCGAAGGCACGCACCGTCATCGCCGGCGGGCTCGGCGCTCAGTAATCACCCTCGATAAGTAAGGACGACGAATGTCACTCACCGGTGGCGCACGAGTGGCGCCCGGCACAGCTCTCCTGGAGAGTGAGGGCCTGGCCGTCAAGATCAGCAATGTGACCAAGAGGTTCAATCCGAATGGTCCCGATGTTCTTCAGGACATCAGTTTGAGCGTGCGCCCCGGTGAGTTCGTCTCCCTCGTAGGAGCCTCGGGCTGCGGCAAGTCAACCCTGCTAAACCTCCTGGCGGGACTGGAGAAGCCGACCTCGGGCGAGATTCTCACCGACGGCGCACCGACCCTGATGTTCCAGGAGCCCGCGCTCATGCCGTGGCTCACTGCAGGCAAGAACGTCGAGCTCGCACTCCTGCTTCGCGGCGTTCCGCGCAAGGAGCGCAAGGAGAAAGCGCAGCGGCTTCTCTCCATGGTCCACCTTGATCGCTCGTACAACCAGCGCCCGCATGAGCTCTCGGGTGGTATGCGGCAACGAGTCGCCATTGCCCGTGCCATCGCGCAGGAGCGCAAGGTCTTGCTGATGGACGAACCGTTCGCGGCGCTGGACGCCATCACGCGTGACCTCATTCATGAAGAGCTGAGTCGAATCTGGAAGGAGACCGGCCTCACGGTCATCTTCGTCACTCATAACGTGCGTGAGGCTGTGCGACTGGGGCAGCGCGTGGCGTTGATGTCTTCGCGTCCAGGTCGCATCATTCAAGAGTGGAATGTCGACATTCCTGAACCACGTCGTCTTGATTCGCCCCCGGTGGCCGAACTTGCCCGAGTGATCACTGATGAACTTCGCGAGGAGATTCGACGTCATGCCTGATTCATCGACGACTTACACGTCAACTCCCGCCACCGACGATCTCGGCCAGCTCGAGTCGGGCCTCGATAACCTCGAGACCGGATCGCGTCAGCGACCGAGTTTCAAGAGTTCCCTCCTCAAGCTCCTGTCACCGCTGATCGCGATCGTCGCGGTCATCGTGATCTGGCAGTTCATCGTCTACCTGCAGTGGCAGCCGGAATGGGTGATCCCTTCACCTAAGGCGGTACTCGATTCACTGGGTGCGCAGGCAGAGCAGGACATTCTCTGGCAGGCCACCTTCGGTTCCATCAAGCGCGCTGCTCAGGGCTTCATCATCGCGCTGCTCGTCGCGGTTCCGATCGGCCTGGCTCTCGGCCTAAACAAGTACCTACGGGCGATCTTCGGCCCCTTGCTCACTGGTCTTCAGCAATTGCCATCGGTTGCCTGGGTCCCCGCGGCAATCATCTGGTTCGGCTTGTCGGATGCCACCATCTACACGGTGATCCTGCTCGGTGCAGTCCCGTCAATCGCGAATGGCCTGATCGCGGGCATGGATCAGATTCCGACGCTCTACTTGCGCGCAGGTCAGGTGCTCGGTGCGACCGGCTGGAGGAAGATTCGTCACATCGTGCTTCCTGCGGCATGGCCTGGATTCCTCGCCGGTCTCGAGCAGGGGTGGGCTTTCGCGTGGCGCTCATTGATGGCTGCTGAGCTCATCGCGGTCTCGCCGGCACTCGGCCTTGGCCTCGGCCAGATGCTCGATATCGGTCGCCAGCTCGGAGACATGGCGCTCGTGCTCGGCTCGATCATCATGATCATGGCCGTGGGCGTCCTGGTTGACCGCCTGATCTTCTCGCCCCTGCGTCAGCGCACCCTGAGAAATCGCGGACTGGCTCGCTAGCGCCCTCCCGGCTCCGTCCCGCAACGGGGTTCGGGGAGAATAGGCGCCATGGCAACCAATCCGATCTCAGGGCGCGTCAACACTCAGGGCGCGGTCGATCTCGGCGCGCTTGCTGCAGCACGTGAGAATCAAGCGAAGGCTGAGCGAGCCCTTGCCAATGCACCTGAAGGCGTCGTACGTGCGGTAACGATGGCGAACTTCGAGGCCGAGGTTGTCAATCTGTCGATGTCCGTGCCTGTGGTCGTCAATCTTCACTCCGATCGTTCGCCGGCTTCAGCGCAGCTGACTCCAGTGCTCGAGCGTCTCGCGGCGGAGTATCGCGGACAGTTCGTCCTGGCTCTTGTCAATGTCGACACTGATGCGCAGATCGCGCAGGCGTTCGCCGTGCAGGCAATCCCGACGGTCGTTGCAGTTCTCAAGGGCCAGCCCGTACCCCTGTTCGAGGGTGCTCAGCCGGAGGATCAAATTCGCGAGGTCCTGACCGAGGTGCTGCGCGTTGCAGCGGAGAACGGCATCACCGGTGCGCTCGATAATGGCGAGCCGCAGGCTGACGTAGTCATGGAAGCACCCGTTGACCCGCGTTTCGAAGCCGCGTTCGATGCCATTGAGGCGGGTGACTGGGATGCCGCGGAGCGCGCGTACCGCACCGTGCTCGATGCCTCTCCCGCAGATTCCGAGGCGCAGGCCGGGTTGGCTGTCGTGGGAATGTATGCCCGTACTGATGGCAAGGAACGTCCGATGAATCCGCAGGCCTTGGACGACACATTGCTTGCCGCAGACTTTGCCGCGTTGGAGGCTGACTGGCCAAGTGCCTTCGCACTTCTTGTTGAATGCGTGCGGCACACACACGGCGAGGAGCGAGACGCGGTACGAGCCCGGCTGGTCGAACTGTTTCTGGTAGCCGGGGATGACCCCGCAGTCGCGCCGGCGCGAACCGCGCTTGCCAGCGCGTTGTACTAAGCGCCCGAGTACTTCAGGTACGTGGCTGCGAGCGGCGGCAGCGAGATCACTGCCGAGGCAGGCCTTCCATGCCACGGTTCGTCAATCGCGGTCACTGTGCCGACTCCCACCCCGCTGCCGCCGTACTCCAGGGCATCGGTCGTGATGAGCTCACTCCATGTTCCCGCATTCGGGAGTGCGAGTCGATGTTCGTGATGCACGACGGGGGAGAGATTCACGACCACGGCGATCGGGGCACCGGACTCATCGCGGCGCAGCCAGCTGAAGACATTCCCGGCGGCATCATCGGAGTCGATCCACTCGAAGCCGCGTGAATCGCTATCGATCTGCCAGAGGGCAGGATTCTGGCGATAGACGCGATTGAGATCGCTGACCATGCGCAGCACCCCTTGGTGCTCGGGGAACTGCAGAAGCCACCAGTCGAGGCCGCGCTCACTTGCCCATTCCTGTGACTGAGCGAATTCCGAGCCCATGAAGAGAAGCTTCTTGCCGGGATGGCCGAACATGAAGCCGAGGTAGGCGCGCAGGTTCGCGAGTTCCTGCCACCGGTCACCGGGCATCTTTCCGACGAGTGAACCCTTGCCATGCACGACCTCATCGTGCGAGATCGGCAGGATGAAGTGCTCGCTGTAGGCGTAGACCATTGAGAAGGTCATCTCGCCGTGGTGGTACTGACGATGGATGGGCTCGCGCTCGATGTATTGCAGCGAGTCGTGCATCCAGCCCATATTCCACTTGTAGCCAAAGCCCAGGCCGCCGAACTCGGTCGGTGTGGTGACACCGGGCCACGCGGTGGACTCCTCGGCAATGGTCATGATGCCGGGCACGCGCTTGTACACGGTCGCGTTCATCTCTTGCAGGAAAGAGACGGCGTCAAGATTCTCGCGGCCACCGAATTCATTGGGGTACCACTCGCCGTCCTTGCGCGAGTAGTCCAGGTAGAGCATGGAGGCTACGCCGTCGACGCGAAGACCGTCGAAGTGGAACTCCTCGAGCCAGTACACGGCATTGGCCACGAGGAAGTTGCGCACCTCGGTGCGGCCGTAATCGAAGATGAACGAGCCCCAGTCAGGATGCTCGCCGCGACGGGGATCCGGGTGCTCATAGAGCGCGCTTCCATCAAAACGTACGAGCGCCCAGGGGTCAGTCGCGAAATGCGCCGGCACCCAGTCCATGATCACGCCGATGCCGGCCCGATGAAGTGAGTCGATCAAGAAGCGCAGTTCATCCGGGGTGCCGAATCGAGGCGTTGGGGCGAAGTACGACGTGACGTGGTAGCCCCATGAAGGCGCATAAGGATGCGCAGCCACGGGAAGAAACTCCACGTGCGTGAAACCGGCGGCACTGACGTATTCAGTGAGCTGATCAGCGAGCTCGACGTAGGTCAGATGCGGACGCCACGAGCCAAGGTGCACCTCGTAGATGCTGAGCGGTTGCTTGTGCTGATCAGTCGCCGCGCGATGCGCGAGCCAGGCGTCGTCATTCCAGACGTAATGGGACTCGGTGACAACCGAAGCATTTGCCGGCGGAATCTCGGTGGCCTGTGCCATGGGATCGGCCTTGTGGTGCCAGTTGCCGTCAGCGCCGAGAATCTCGAACTTGTAACGCGCCCCAGCGGTGACTCCGGGAATGAAGAGCTCCCAGATGCCTGTGGAACCCAGGGAGCGCATCGGTGAGCCGCCGCCATCCCAGAAGTTGAAGTCACCGATCACGCGCACGCCTTGCGCGGTCGGCGCCCAGACGGAGAAGGCAACGCCTGTTACCGAGCCATGCACGGAGTCGACGGTGCGCACGTGGGCACCCAGGGCATCCCACAACTGCTCATGCCGGCCTTCGCCGATCAAGTGAAGATCGATGTCACCGAGAGTCGGGAGAAAACCGTAGGGATCTTCGGTGACGTGCGCGACAGTTCCGCGGATCGTCTCGATGCGGTATGCGGGAACGTCATCGCCCGGGATTCCGACTGCCCAGACTCCTCGATGCACGTGCGACATGCGATGCCTGGTGCCGCCGATGATCACATTGACCTGATCGGCGCCGTGCTGAATCGAACGGATCGTGACGGTGCCGCCTGCTGGGTGCGCGCCCAGGATCGAGTGCGGCGAATAGTGGGCACCATTGATCAAGCGATCAAGTTCGCTCAGGTCGATCCGTGCGTACGCAGTCATAGTCACCTCACGTGAACGATATGGGCAACATGCTCCCGCGGTCGCAGTTCCGCATAAGTCGTGGCATCCCAATTCCAGGTCTGGTTCGTGACAAGGTCGTGAGCCAAGAAGGGTGCGGTTCGGCCGAGTGCATCGAGATCCCAGGTAACGGTCGCCGACTGCACATTGTCAGGATCCAGGGTGATCACGACTGCGATGAGGTCGTCACCGTCTCTCTTGGAGTAGGCGAGCACCATGTCGTTGTCGGTTCGGTGGAATCGAAGTGACCGGAGATCCTGAAGTGCTGGATGCTCGCGACGCCAGCGATTGAGTTCGGTGAGGTACGGCGCGAGGGTGCGGCCCTCGGCTGCGGCGCCGGCCCAGTCTCGTGGTCGGTACTGGAACTTCTCGGTGTCGAGGTACTCCTCGCTTCCTTCGCGAAGTGCAGTGCCCTCGTACAACTCGTAACCGCTGTAGATGCCGTACGTGGGTGACATTGTTGCTGCGAGGGTGGCACGGATGGCGAACATCGCCGGGCCTCCCTTTTGCAACGACTCGTGCAGGATGTCGGGAGTATTGGTGAAGAAGTTTGGGCGCATGTAGGCCGATGCGGGCCCGGCGAGCTCGCTGCCGTAGGCCTCGAGGCCGTCCTTGTCGGTACGCCAGGTGAAGTAGGTGTAGCTCTGCTGGAAGCCGACCTCGGCAAGTGCGCGCATCATCGGTGGGCGAGTGAATGCCTCGGCGAGGAAGAGCACGTCGGGGTCGGTGTCGTTGATAGCTGCGATGAGTCGCTCCCAGACCCACAGCGGCTTGGTGTGTGGGTTGTCGACTCGAAAGATTCGCACACCGCGCTCGACCCAGAAGCGCACCACGCGCTCAACCTCGGCGTAGAGCCCTCCGGGGTCGTTGTCGAAGTTGAGCGGGTAGATGTCCTGATACTTCTTCGGGGGATTCTCTGCGTAGGCAATCGTGCCGTCGGCGCGAGTAGTGAACCATTCGGGATGGGCGGCTACCCACGGATGATCGGGTGCGGCCTGCAATGCCAGGTCGAGGGCAATCTCCATGTCGAGCGCATTCATGGCCTTCACGAAAGCGTCGAAGTCAGCCAGGGTTCCGAGATCGGGGTGCACGGCGTCATGGCCGCCGTCCTTCGAACCGATGGCCCACGGTGATCCGGGGTCTTGTGGTCCCGGGGTCAACGTGTTGTTCGGGCCCTTGCGGTTGATGTGCCCGATCGGGTGAATCGGCGGAACGTAGACGACGTCGAAGCCCATGGCCGCAATCGCCGGAAGTCGCTTGGCCGCCTCCGCGAAGGTGCCTGAACGAAGCGGGTTCGTCGAGGCGCCCTCGCTGCGGGGAAAGAACTCATACCAGGATCCGTACAGCGCGCGGCGACGCTGCGCGCGCAGCGGCCACGGACCGCTCTCGGTCGGGAATTCGCGCATGGGGTGTGCGGCGATGATGGCCTCGATGACCGGATCGTGCGCAGCTGCGAGACGATCAAGGTGTGCGAGTGATGTGTTGCGCATCGTGGTGGCGGCGCGCTGCAGTGCCTTGCTGTGAGCCTTATCGCCGACGGTGGACGAATGCGCGTCGAGCAGAAGCGCGCCTTCCTCGAGTTCCAGATCGGCGTCGATGCCCGCAGGTACCTTGATGTCGGCGCGATGCTCCCAGGTTGCCCAGGCATCTCCCCAGGAACGAATGGTGAAGTGCCACAGGCCCATGGCGTCGGGTCGGATTGCTGCTGCCCAGCCGTCGAGGCCGGTACCCGTCGAATGCATGCGCTCCACTGCGGCGACGGTTCCGTCAGGTCGGGTCAGCACTACCTCGACGCCAAGTGAGTCATGGCCCTCGCGGAAGCAGGTGGCCGTCACGGGCACGAGTTCGCCGACCGCAGCCGCGGCTGGCCGACGTCCGCCAAGCACGCTGGGGGAGATGTCGGTGATCGGGAACCTGCCACTGAGCTCACTGGGCAGTGAGGTGAGGGTGGGGGCAGCGGGGGTCGACGTCCTGGCCATGGTCGTGAAGGCTAGCGCGATACGAGGCCGTCTGACGGCTCAAAATGGGCCATTGCTGCAAGAAATTGCGTGAATCCGCAAGAAATTTGCGACTCTATGTCGGAAATGCCGCAATCCAGGCTGGAGCAAGCGCTTACAACCGCTAATCTTCGGGGCGTGAACAGGGAAGAGCTCCTGGCCCAGGTAACCGCTTACGGCGTGGAGCCGTCCTACGTCGACGCATTCCAGGTCGTCAAGGAATTGCCCGACACCACGTTGGAGTGGCTGGCCGGTGAGTTCGCCGGCCAAGGCCCCATGGAGCACCCACTCATCGCGACGCCAGGCCGATGGCACCCAGAACTGCATGGCGTGGTCGAGTTCGACGACGGCCGATTCCTGCATGTCGAAGGTGCACTACCGCTCGACTCCGTGGGTTACCAGCGACTGCGCGAACCGCTGGGCAGGGAGCGGCTCGTGCTGTCCGCTCCCGACAGGTTCCGAGTACCTCGCCGATCCTTTGGCTGGTCGGTGCAGTTGTATGCCGCGCGAACGGAACGCTCCTGGGGTATCGGCGATTACTCAGATCTCGCCTCGATTGCTCGTGTGGCGACGCAGACCGGCGCAGGCTTCTTGCTGATCTGCCCTCTGCATGCCGGAAACCTCGGATCGCATCCGATGGCCTCCCCGTACTCGCCTACTTCGCGCGAGTGGCTCCAAGTGCTGTACATCGCGATCGACGATGTACCCGGCGCGGAGCTCGTCGACCTCGCCGACCTCCGCGCAGCCGGTCTCGCGCTGAATAGCAATCGACTCATTGATCGCAGTGCGGTCTGGGCCGTGAAGTCCGAGGCACTCCATCGAATTTGGAACGCACTCGGTCACGATGCCGGCTCCTCCTACCGACACTGGGTCGGCAGTCAAGGAGAAGGGCTCACCCAGTTCGCGACCTTCATGGCGCTCGCCGACACACATGGGCTCCCGTGGCAGACCTGGCCAGAGGATCTTCGTCACCCGGGCTCGGAGACCGTGGCGCGCTGGGCCGCCGACCCCGCACATGCCGAACGCATTGACTTCCATTGCTGGTTGCAGTGGCTGGCCGATCAGCAGCTCGCCGAGGCATCGCGCCAGGGCATCGATCTCGTTGCTGACATCGCCGTCGGATTCGACGGGGGCGGTGCTGATGCCTGGTGCTGGCAGGACCTTCTTGTCTTTGACGCGGAGGTGGGCTGCCCGCCGGATCGCCATAACCGTGACGGTCAGCGCTGGGGTCTGCCGGCATTCAATCCCGCGGCACTCGTCCAGGCTGATTTCGCGCCGTTCATCGCGATGGTGCGTGCCAGCCTGCGTCATGCCAAGGCGATGCGCATCGATCACGTCATGCAGTTGTGGCGCCTGTTCTGGGTGCCTCAGTCAGGAAGCCCGGCTGCAGGCGGGTACGTGCGATACCCACACGATGCACTCCTCGCCATTTTGCGCATCGAGGCTGATCGTGCAGGTGCGTGGGTTGTCGGTGAAGACATGGGCACTGTTCCCGAGAACGTGCAGCCGATGATGGCCGATATCGACATGCTGGGCTATCGCGCGGCTTGCCGCGTTCCGATTTCGATGTTCACCGTCAACACGCTCGGTGCGACTGGCACTCATGATCACGCCACGATTGCCGGAATTCTTACGGGCCAAGATCCCCGCGACATGGTCTCGGTCGGAAAGTCAATCGACCCCGATGCCGAGGAGCAGCGTAAGCAGGCTTTGGCGTTGGAGGCGGGCCTGGAGATTAAGGACGCCTATGCCGATGACGAAATCGCAACTGCGATTGTCGCTCGGTGCGCGTCCGTCGCGAACTCAGCGTCACGTGTCGTGGTCTTCAACCTCGAGGATGTCGCGGCAGTGCGCGAGCGTCCGAATATGCCCGGCACGATTGATCAATGGCCGAACTGGCGTTGGGCTCTGCCGGTCGATGCCGACGAACTTCTCAGAAGCCCACTCGCGACCTCGATCGCGGCCACCGCTCGGTCGACGCGTCACCTGTAATGACGCTCAGTGGTTGATCTGCAGCAGAACTGAGCTGTACGGCTCCAGTGTCAGCACGTCGCCGGCATTGAACTCGGTGTTGTCGGCCCGAGTGATGTCAAAGGTGTCGAGAATCCTCCTGAAACGGCTGCCGTAGGGCTGCCCAGGGAGAGTGAACTCGGTCAGCTCTGCGCCCGCGTGAACGATGAGCAGGAACGAGTCGTCGTGAATCAGTCGATCATCGTGAGTCTTGATATCGCCTGCGACGAACATGCCCAGCGTGTGCGAGCCTGCATCATGCCAGGCGTCGTCCTTGACTTCTGAGCCATTCGGAGCGATCCATGCGAGATCCTTGGGGCCACCTTCGTGCATGGGTCGCCCGTCGAAGAAGTAGCGCTGACGAAACGCCGGGTGCTCCGATCGGATCCTGAGCAACGCACGCGTGAATTCGAGCTGCTCCTTCTGCCAGGGCTTGAGCTTCCAGTTGAGCCACGAGATCTCGTTGTCTTGGCAGTACGCGTTGTTATTGCCATCTTGAGTTCGACCGAATTCATCGCCGGCAGTGAGCATCGGGACGCCTGTCGACAACAGCAAGCTGGTGAGCATGTTTCGTAGCTGTCTGCGACGAAGGGAGTTGATCTCCTTGTCGGAAGTCTCACCCTCGACGCCGTAGTTGCGCGAGCGATTGTTGTCAGTGCCGTCGCGGTTCTGCTCGCCGTTTGCCTCATTGTGCTTGCGCTCGTAGGTGACGAGGTCGCGCATGGTGAAACCGTCGTGGGCCGTGATGAAGTTGACAGAGGCGTACGGTCGCCGACCCTCGCTGGCATAGAGATCTGCGGACCCGCTGAGACGCCAGCCGAGCTCGCCTATTCCGACCGCGCCACGCCAGAAATCACGGAGGCAGTCGCGGTATTTGTCGTTCCATTCCGTCCACAAGGGCGGGAACCCGCCTACCTGGTAACCGCCTGGTCCGACATCCCAGGGCTCGGCAATCAGTTTCACATTTCGCAGCACTGGGTCCTGCTGGATTGTCGTCATGAACGTGCCGAGCATGTCGACGTCATGGTCTGACCGCGCAAGCGCGGAGGCCAAGTCGAAGCGGAAGCCATCCACATGCATCTCCGTGACCCAGTAGCGAAGTGAATCCATGATGAGTTGCACTACGTGAGGGTTCGAGCTGTTGACGGTGTTGCCGCATCCGGTGAAGTCCATGTAGTAACGCCGGTCGGGTGCAAGCCGGTAGTAGTCGTCGTTATCGATCCCCCGGAATGACAGCGTCGGGCCCATCTGGTTTCCCTCGGCGGTGTGGTTGTAGACGACGTCCAGGATGACCTCGATACCGGCCTCGTGAAGCGACTTGACCATGTTCCGGAACTCCTGCACCTGCTCACCGCGAGTGCCCGACGATGAATAGGCAGCATGCGGCGCAAAGAATCCGATGGAGTTGTAGCCCCAGTAATTCGTCAGGCCAAGATGGGCGAGGTGCCCCTCGTCAACGAAATGATGAACTGGCAGCAACTCGATCGCGGTGATGCCAAGTGACCTGAGATGCTCGATAGTGGCCGGGTGTCCGACACCTGCGTAGGTGCCGCGAAGGTTCTCGGGAAGCTTCGGATTCAACTGAGTGAGACCCTTGACGTGCGCTTCATAGATCACCGTGTCGCGCCAGGGTGTGCGCGGAGGGGTGACGCCCCGCCAGTCGAAGGAGTAATCGACGACCACACTGCGCGGTACGAAAGGTGCGCTATCGCTCGTGCTCATCATGAGGTCGTCGGCGCCCGTGTGTGCGAAGAGTGCGGAGTGGAAGATGAACTCTCCATCAATCGCCTTGGCGTAGGGGTCGAGGAGAAGTTTGTTCGGATTCCAGCGAAGGCCGTTCTGTGGCTCCCACGGGCCATGTACGCGAAATCCGTATCGCGTGCCCGCGGGAAGATCGGGCACGTGCTGGTGGAAGACACCGAAGATTCGGTGTTCGAGTGGGATTCGAGTCTCCGAACCCGCGTGATCGAAGATGCAGAGATCTACGTCCGTTGCGCCTGCAGCCCAGAGCGCCACATTCGCACCACCGTGGCCGTCTGGGGTCACCCCCAGGGGATCGGGGCGGCTCGATGAAAACGCATGCATGATTGGCCGAGGCTACCGTCTGGGGATGGGGTCGCCGTCGGTCACTAGGCTCGCGGCGAGTCTTCGCATCGATCACTAGGGGAGTCACCATGGGCGAGTTCGTTAACCTCGAGGTAGCCGACGGCATCGGCACAATTCGACTTGCTCGACCGCCGATGAATGCCCTCTCGTTGCAGGTTCAGCAGGAGATCAAGGCCTGTGCACACGAAGCATCCGAGCGCGAAGACGTCAAGGTCGTCATCGTCTACGGCGGCGAGAAGGTCTTCGCGGCCGGTGCCGACGTCAAGGAAATGGCTGTTATGGATTACCAGCAGATGGTGCTGACGTCCGGCCCCCTGCAGGATGCCTTCACCTCCGTGGCTCGCATTCCCAAGCCAACCATCGCAGCGATCACCGGCTATGCCTTAGGCGGCGGCTGTGAGCTCACCTTGTGCTGCGATATCCGCATTGCTGCTGACGATGCCACCCTCGGGCAGCCCGAGATCCTGCTCGGCATCATCCCCGGTGCCGGTGGAACTCAGCGCCTTGCTCGCCTGATCGGCCCGTCGAAGACCAAGGACCTGGTGTTCACCGGTCGATTCGTCCCGGCAGCGGAGGCACTTGCCATCGGTCTCGTCGACAAGGTCGTGCCCGCGGCAGACGTGTACGCCGAAGCGATGAAGCTGGCGACGAAGCTGGCCAAGGGTCCGGCGCTTGCCCTTCGGGCCGCCAAAGAAGCCATCGATCGCGGCCTTGAGGTTGATCTGGCGACCGGACTGGAGATCGAGCGGATGGCGTTCACCTCCTTGTTTGCCACTGATGATCGAAAGATCGGCATGGACTCCTTCGTCGAGAACGGTCCGGGCAAGGCCCAGTTCACCGGCCGCTAGACAGGAGTGGTGGGGATCACCTACCGACGGATTGCCGAACTGACTGCAGGGGCTACGCTTATTACTTGGACGTCCATTAATATTGGAGTCTGACCACACAGCCGTTCTCCGCATCACCGTGTGAGCGGAAGACTTAAGGAAGGCCATCCGTGAAGATCGCAGTCTGCGTCAAGCAGGTCCCCGATACCTGGGCCGAGAAGAAGCTTCGCTCCGACGATTCGACGCTGGACCGGGAGTCCGCCGACGGAGTCATGAACGAGCTCGACGAGTACGCCGTCGAGGAGGCCCTGCAGATCGCCGAGGCCAATAGTGGCGAAGTCACAATCGTGACCATGGGCCCCGATCGCGCCGCCGAGACCGTACGCAAGGCGTTGAGCATGGGCGCCGACGCCGGCATCCACCTGGTCGACGACAGCCTGCACGGCTCCGATGCCATCGCGACTTCCTACGCACTGGCGAAGGTGCTGGAGGGCCGCGGCTTCGATCTGATCATCTTCGGCTCTGAGTCGACTGACGCACGCATGAGCGTGGTGCCCGCGATGGTCGCAGAGCGACTGGGCGTCGCGCAGCTCACCTTCGCGCAGAAGGTCAACGTCGCAGGCTCGACCGTCACGATCGAGCGCGCTACCGACTACGGGTACGACACGGTCGAGGCATCCACCCCGGCAGTCATCAGCGTTGTCGAGAAGATCAACGAGCCCCGCTACCCCTCCTTCAAGGGCATCATGGCCGCGAAGAAAAAGCCGGTCGAGTCGCTCGGTGCAGGTGACGCCGGCATTGACGGTGGTCAGATCGGCCTGTCAGCCGCATGGTCCGGCGTGAACGATTTCGCCGTGCGCCCGCCGAAGGCCGCCGGCACGGTCGTGACCGATGAAGCCGGTGACGGCGGCATCAAGATCGCCGAATTCCTGTCCGCTCAGAAGTTCATCTAGGAAGAGGTCCCGATCATGGCTGAAGTTCTCGTTCTCGTTGAGCAGCTTGACGGTTCCGTCAAGAAGGTCACTTCCGAGCTGCTGACTCTCGCTCGTTCACTCGGCGAGCCCGCTGCTGTGTGGGTGGGCGGCGGTCTCGATGACGCTGCTGCCGCATCCCTCGCCGAATTCGGTGCCGCGACCATCTATGTCGCCGACAGCGCAGATCTCAGCGAGTTCGCCGTTGCTCCCAAGGCCGAGGTGCTCGCGCAGCTCGTCGCTGAGAAGAGCCCGGCCGCCGTTCTCATTGCTTCGAACGCCGAGGGTAAGGAGGTAGCCGGTCGCCTGGCAGTCAAGGCGAACTCCGGAGTCATCACCGACGCCGTTGCCGTCGATTCAGGTTTCGTGGCCACGCAGAGTGTCTTCGGTGGCTCGACAGTCGTGCACTCCAAGGTCACCAAGGGCACCCCGATCATCACTGTGCGCCCGAACTCGGTCGCACCCGAGGCTGCGGCTGGTGCAGGAACCAAGGTTGCCGTCTCGGTGGCACTCACTGACTCGGCAAAGAAGGCCAAGGTCACCGGTCGCACCGTCGCGGCCAAGGGCGGTCGCCCCGAGCTCGCCGAGGCCGCCATCGTGGTCTCCGGTGGTCGTGGTGTCGGCGCGGCTGAGGGTTTCGGAGTCATTGAGTCCCTCGCTGATTCGCTGGGTGCAGCCGTGGGTGCCTCGCGCGCGGCGACCGATGCGGGCTGGTACCCGCATCAGTACCAGGTCGGCCAGACAGGCAAGACTGTCTCGCCTCAGCTGTACATCGCCAACGGAATCTCGGGCGCGATTCAGCACCGTGCCGGCATGCAGACCTCGAAGACCATCGTCGTGGTGAACAAGGACGCCGAGGCGCCCATGTTCGAACTCGCTGACTATGGCGTGGTCGGCGATCTCTTCGCCGTCGTGCCGCAGCTGACCGAAGAGATCAAGAAGCGCACCTCCTGATCCCGAGGACTACGATCGTGTGCTGTGGCTAACCGCGCATATCTCGATCACGCAGCCACGACACCCATGCTCGATCAGGCCCGTGCGGCCTGGCTCGAGAATTCGGGCACCCTGGGCAACCCGTCGTCGTTGCATGCATCCGGGCGAGCGGCGCGTCGAGTAGTCGAGGAATCTCGCGAGTCGATCGCCGCTGATCTCGGGGTACGCCCGAGTGCCGTCATCCTCACCTCAGGTGGCACGGAGGCCGACAATCTCGCGGTCAAGGGCCTCTTCTGGAAGCGGCGCCCGGAGATCGTCGGCACCCCGGTGATCATTGCCTCGCCGATCGAGCATCACGCCGTACTTGACCCGGTGAACTGGCTTGTCGAGCACGAAGGCGCTGAGGTCGCGTGGCTGCCCGTTGACTCACTCGGTCGAGTGAGCGCTGCTGATGTCGAGTCAGCGATAGCTGCGGCTTCGGGCCGTGCGGCTCTCGTCACGGTGATGTGGGCGAATAACGAGATCGGCACGGTGCAGCCCGTGCACGAGATTGCTGCGGTCTGCCGCGCTGCCGGGGTGCCCTTCCACACTGATGCAGTCCAGGCGCTCGGCGCACTCCCTCTCGATCTCTCCGGAATCGACGCGGTCACCATCACTGGTCACAAGATCGGTGGGCCCTTCGGTGTTGGTGCGCTCATTGCCGAGACGAATCTTGGTCTCGTGCCCGTGCAGCACGGCGGCGGGCAGGAGCGCGAAGTGCGTTCGGGCACCCTTGATGCACCCGGTATTGCGGCTTTTGCCGTTGCCGTTCATTACGCGGTTACCCAGCAGTCGGCAAGTGCTGAACGGCTTCGTCAATTGCGCGAACGCATGATCACGGGAGTCGCCGAGGCGGTGCCTCAGGCGGTGCTCAATGGCGATCCCAGTGATCGCCTGCCCGGAAATGCGCATTTCAGTTTTCCCGGCTGCGAGGGCGATGCGTTGCTCATGCTGCTTGATGCGGCCGGAGTAGATGTGTCCACGGGTTCTGCATGCTCGGCGGGGATTCCTGAGCCAAGTCATGTGCTTCTCGCCATGGGTGTCGATGAGTCGACCGCGCGCGGATCCCTGCGCTTCAGTCTTGGTCGCACCAGCGCTGATGCAGATGTTGATGCACTGCTCGCTGCGCTGCCGGGCGCCGTCGAGCGCGCATCTCGAGCCGGATCGGCGGTCAGGCGATGAGGGTTGTAGCGGCGATGTCCGGAGGCGTCGACTCCTCGGTCGCGGCTGCGCGCATGATCGAAGCAGGTCATGAGGTCGTTGGTGTTCACCTTGCCCTCGCCCGCAAGCCAGAGTCATCCCGGCAGGGCTCACGGGGTTGCTGCACGCTTGACGATGCACGAGATGCGCGTCGAGTGGCCGACATGCTCGGTATTCCTTTTTATGTCTGGGATTTCGCCGAGCGATTCGCCGACGACGTCATCGAGGATTTCTTCGCCGAATACGAGGCTGGCCGAACCCCCAATCCCTGCCTTCGTTGCAATGAGCGAATCAAGTTCGCCGCAGTTCTCGACCGTGCAATCGCACTCGGCTTCGATGCCGTCGCGACCGGTCACTATGCGCGTCGAGTCGATGGGCCGCATGGTGCAGAACTTCACCGCGCTGTCGACCCGGCGAAGGATCAGTCCTACGTGCTCGGGGTTCTCGAGCAGTGGCAGCTGGAGCGATCGCTCTTCCCTTTGGGTGACGACCTGAAAGGCGATATTCGAGCTGAGGCGGAGCGGCTGGGCCTGCTCACTGCGCAAAAGCCTGATAGACACGACATCTGCTTCATTCCTGATGGCAACACTGCAGCCTTTCTCGCACGTCGTCTCGGCGAGCTTCCTGGCGAGATTGTCGATATCGACAGCGGAGACGTCCTCGGTCAGCACACGGGCACGTACGGATTCACGATCGGTCAGCGTCGCGGACTCGGGTTGGGCAACCCAGGCGGAGATGGCGAGCCCCGATACGTCGTCGACGTCGATATCGACACACGTCGAGTCATGGTGGGTACGCCGGAGCGACTCGACGTCATCGGTATCGAGGCGATCAAGCCAACGTGGGCCAACCTCCCGCTCACGGCCGAGCCCGTGGCCGTCATGGCGCAGGTGCGAGCGCATGCGACCCCCGTGCCGGCCATGGCGCATTTCGACGGCGATCGGATTCGGGTCGAACTCCTGCAACCCATCCGCGGACTCGCAAATGGCCAGGCCGTCGTCCTGTATGAGGGTGACCGCGTCATTGGCTCGGGCACTGTCGATCGCACGCACAAGAAGTCGTGATTGCCGTGTTGCCCTGGAGTGCGTCGCGGGGCACGGGCATTGGCTCGCTTCCGGGCACCGATTCACTCGAGAGTGCACGGTTGATTGCAGGGGAGTGCTCCGACTTCATTCACCTGCACGAGCTTCCGGCACGTGGACCGGGTGCCGACATGATCGGTCGAACCGGCGGAATGCTCAGTTCTGTCTCCCAGGAATTCTCTGTTGAGACAACTCCGCGCGGCTGGCGCTTCGTGCCGAACGCAGGAAAGGACACCAGGCGCGCTCAGTCCTTCCTCAACGAGGATCTCGACTCACTCGAAGACGTCACGCAGGGATATGCCGGTCCATTGAAGGTTCAAGTGGCGGGTCCCTGGACTCTCGCTGCCGTCATCGAATTGGCCTCAGGTGAGCGCGCACTGAAGGATCCGTCTGCCTGCCGTGACATCGCCGCGGCATTGCAGGAGGCACTGCGCGTGCACATCGATCATGTGCAGCGCCGTGTACCCAAGGCACGCATCGTCGTGCAGATTGACGAACCAGCGCTGACGCAGGTTCTCGAGGGAAGCATTGGCACGGCAAGTGGCCTGTCGGCCTACAACGCGATCGATGAGCAAGTCGCTTCCCCGATTCTTGCCGGCGTGATGACCGCGATAACCGAGGCCGGCGCGACCCCGGGCATCCATTGCTGCGCAGCGCAGCCGCCGATCGAGTTGATGGTCCAGGCAGGTGCTGCGTTCCTCAGCCTCGATCTCCTTCGCGCATGTGATGACGATCAATTGGGCGCTGCCTGGGAGAGCGGACTAGGCCTGCTCGCCGGAACTGTTCCGGCGATCGGGCAGGGGATGATGAGCGACACGCGAGCGAGTGCGCCTGTGCGAGAACTCGCATCGAGGCTGGGTCTCGGGGATGCTCAATACTTATCCCAGGTTGTCGTGACCCCCACCTGTGGAATGGCCGGTGCCAGCCCGCAGTGGGTGCGCACGGCTTACGAGACAGTCAAGGCCGCGGCTCGAGTGCTGCGCGGTGACGAGGAGGGCGATCGCGATGAGCGCTGACGACGTGCGCATTCGCTGGGAATCACTCGTCACTCGAATTCGCGAGGCCGGTCACGCGTATCACGATCTGGATACACCCACCCTGTCTGACGCCGAGTACGACGAGCTCTTCCGGGAGCTTGTTGCCCTCGAAGAAGCTCATCCGGAACTCGCCTCGGATGACTCGCCGACCCGAGTGCGCGGTGGTGCAGTGTCAGCGATGTTCAGTGAAGTCACGCACCTAGTGCCGATGTATTCCCTCGACAATGTCTTCGACGCCGAAGAGCTCGCTGCCTGGCATGAGCGAACCGAAAAGGCGCTGGGTTTCGTTCCCGAGTATCTGTGCGAGCTCAAGATCGACGGCCTCGCTGTCGATCTCGTCTATGTCAATGGCTCCCTCACCACGATGGCCACGCGAGGTGATGGAAAGACCGGTGAGGACGTCACCTACAACGTGCAGTTCATCCCCGGTATCCCATCGACGCTCAGCCCCGAGAAGGGCGTCACGATCCCTGCGCTGGTGGAGGTGCGCGGTGAGATCTTCTTTCCCGTTGAAGCCTTTGAGCGCATCAATGACGAGCAGTACGACGCCGGGCTTCCACCATTCTCGAATCCACGCAATGCAGCGGCCGGCACCCTTCGCCAGCGCATCGACAAGCGCGAGGAGGAGCTTTCCGAGGTTCGTGCGCAGTCAGCGGCGCGCACTCAGTCCAAGCTCGAACGACTCGAGGTCGAGTACGCCCGCTCCGTTCGCCGACTCAACGGCCTGCAACTCACGGTGCATGGGCTGGGAGCGACCGACGGTGCCACGATCGAGAAGCAGAGCGATGCCTACGCACTGCTCAAGTCCCTGGGGCTTCCGACGAGTGATTACGCGAAGGTCGAGAGTTCGTCCGGCGGTGTAGCCGAGTTCATCGCTCACTTCCATGAGCACCGGCATGACGTCATTCATGAGATCGACGGAATTGTCATCAAGGTCGACCGACTCGACCTCCAGCAGCAGCTAGGCGAAACCTCGCGAGCGCCCCGGTGGGCAATTGCCTATAAGTATCCGCCGGAAGTAGTGCGCACCAGATTGCTCGACATCCAGGTCAATGTGGGCCGTACCGGTCGCGTGACTCCCTTTGCGGTGATGGAACCGGTGCGTGTTGCCGGGTCGACCGTCGCCATGGCCACGTTGCACAACGCCTTTGAGGTCGAGCGCAAAGGCGTGCTCATCGGTGACCTCGTCTTCCTGCGTAAGGCCGGTGACGTCATCCCCGAGGTGCTCGGCCCGGTACTCGATGCGCGCACGGGCGATGAGCGACCCTTCGTGATGCCCACGCATTGCCCCGACTGCAACGCCGAGCTTCGTCCGGAGACCGAGGGAGACAAGGATCTCCGCTGCCCGAATTCGCGAAGCTGCCCTGGTCAGCTGATGGAGCGACTGGCCAACATCGGCAGTCGAAAGGCGCTCGACATCGAGGGCCTGGGGGAGAAGTCGGCGATAGCGCTACTGGAGAGCGGGATCCTGACCGATGAGGGTGACCTCTTTGCGCTTTCCGAGGCAGATCTCCTGCGCAGTTCCTATTTCACCAAAGGTGAAGGTGTGCTCAGCGAGAACGCCAAGGTGATCTTGACTCAACTTGAGGTGGCAAAGTCAAAGCCGCTGTGGCGGGTACTCGTCTCCTTGTCGATGCGCCATGTGGGGCCGCCTACCGCGCAGGCGATCACTGCGGTGTTCACGAGCCTTGACGAATTGGCGGCGGCATCCACTGAGGAACTCGCCGTGGTCGACGGCATTGGCGAGAAGACCGCGATCTCGATCGGCGAGTGGTTTGCCGAGCCGTGGCATCGGGAGATCATCGAGAAGTGGCGTGCCGCCGGAGTGCGCATGGCCGACGAAGTCATCGAGAAAGGTCCTCAGCCGCTCGCTGGCCTGACCATGGTGATCACCGGGTCACTCGAGGGATTCACACGAGACAGCGCCGAAGCGGCCGCCACTGAACTCGGTGCCAAGGTGACCGGTTCTGTATCGAAGAAGACTCATCTGGTGGTGGCGGGGGAGAACGCGGGCTCCAAGCGCGACAAGGCGGAGAGCCTCGGCATTCCCGTCATCGGCCTTGAGGGATTCCACCTCCTGCTCTCCGACGGCCTCGAGAAAGCCCTCACAACCGCTGAATAGGATTGGGGCATGACCTCGATCACTCGGCCTGAGGTTGCGCACCTCGCGCGACTGGCCCGCCTCGACCTTGCTCCCGAGGAGCTCGACCACTACGCCGAGCAGCTCGATGTCATCTTGCAGTCGGTCGCCCGAATCTCCGAGGTTGCAGCGGATGACATCCCGCCGATGTCGCATCCGATTCCGATGGTCAATGTATTCCGCGATGATGTCGTGACCCCGGGCATCACCCGCGAGGAGGCCCTCGGTGCCGCACCGGCCGCCGAGGATGACCGCTTTCGCGTTCCGCGCATCCTGGACGAGGAGTAGGCGTGAACGACCTCACTCGCCAGTCGGCAGCCGTTCTCGCTGACGCCATCGCCTCCAAGGAGGTCACGGCAGTCGAAGTAGCCCAAGCGCACCTCGATCGCATCGCTGCGGTCGATGGCAAGGTACACGCCTTCTTGCATGTCACCACTGACTCCGCCCTTGAGCAGGCTCGGGCTGTTGACGCCAAGGTTGCCGCGGGCACGCCGCTAGGTGCGCTCGCAGGTGTTCCGCTTGGCCTCAAAGACGTCCTGGCGATGAAGGGCGAGCCCACTACTGCTGGCTCGAGAATTCTCGAGGGCTGGCGTCCGCCGTATGACTCCACGGTTGTTGCGCGGCTTCGCGCTGCCGACATCGTGATTCTCGGCAAGACGAACATGGATGAATTCGCGATGGGCTCGTCTACCGAGCACTCCGCCTATGGCCCGACCCACAACCCTTGGGATCTCGATCGCATTCCGGGTGGCTCGGGCGGCGGCTCGGCAGCGGCGCTCGCTGCATTCGAGGCGCCATTGGCCATCGGCACCGACACCGGTGGGTCGATCCGCCAGCCCGCGTCTGTGACCGGCACGGTGGGAGTCAAGCCCACGTACGGCGGTGTCTCGCGCTATGGCCAGATTGCTCTTGCCTCGTCACTCGACCAGCCCGGCCCGTGCGCGCGCAGCGTTCTCGATACCGCGCTCTTGCACGCAGCCATCGCCGGCCATGACCCGCGCGACTCCACGTCGATCAATGCTGCCGTTCCCGATGTCGTCGCCGCAGCGAAGAAGGCCGATGTGCGGGGCATGCGAATCGGTGTTGTCACCGAGCTGATGGGCGAGGGTTATCAGTCCGGCGTCTCACAGCGGTATTCCGAGTCACTCGACATCCTTCGCGAGCTCGGTGCTGAGATCGTCGAGGTCTCCTGCCCTCATTTCGAGTACGCCCTCGGCGCCTACTACCTGATCCTTCCCTCGGAGGCTTCGAGCAACCTCGCGCGTTTCGATGGCATGCGCTACGGACTTCGTGCCGGCGACGATGGCAAGAATTCCGTCGAGCAGGTCATGGCGATCACCCGCGAGGCCGGCTTCGGCCCGGAAGTGAAGCGCCGCATCATGCTCGGCACCTATGCGCTCTCGAGTGGCTACTACGACGCGTACTACGGTCAGGCCCAGAAGGTGCGCACGCTGATCACCCGCGATTTCAACGCCGCCTTCGAGAAGGCCGATGTCTTGGTGTCACCGACTGCGCCCACGACCGCATTCAAACTGGGCGAAAAGCTCGACGATCCGCTCGCGATGTATCTCAACGATGTCGCGACGATCCCCGTGAACCTCGCGGGCATCGGCGCCATGAGCCTGCCGATCGGTCTCGCGCCCGAGGATGGCCTGCCCGTCGGAATGCAGATCATGGCCCCGGCTATGGCCGATGACCGTCTCTACCTCGCCGGTGGGGCGCTCGAAGCAGCGCTCATCGATAAGTGGGGCCATCTGCTGATCGAGGAGGCACCCTCACTATGAGCACCCAGAACATGACCAATGGTGAAGTCGATGTCTATCTCGACTATGACGAGGCCATCAGTGGTTACGACCCGGTGATCGGGCTCGAGACTCACGTCGAGCTCGGTACCAAGTCGAAGATGTGGTGCGGCTGCTCCACGAACTTCGGTGCGGACTCGAACACCCAGGTGTGCCCGGTTTGCTTGGGGCTTCCTGGCTCGATGCCCGTCGTCAATCGCGCCGCGGTCGAGTCGACAATCCGTATTGGCCTGGCGCTCAACTGCACTATCGCTGACTGGTGCCGCTTCGCACGCAAGAACTACTTCTACCCCGATATGCCCAAGGACTACCAGATCAGCCAGTACGACGAGCCGTTGTGCTTCGACGGCTACCTCGATGTCACCGTCGAGACTCCTGATGGGCCGCAGGTCGTTCGTGTCGAGATCGAGCGCGTGCACATGGAGGAAGACACCGGCAAGCTCACGCATGCCGGTGGTGCAACGGGTCGCATTCATGGCGCTGACTACTCACTGGTCGACTACAACCGTGCAGGCATTCCGCTGATCGAGATCGTGACCAAGCCGGTCACGGGTACCGGTCGCCTCGCCCCTGAGGTTGCTCGCGCCTACGTGACCGAGTTGCGCAATGTCATCATCGCTCTCGGTGTCTCCGACGCGCGCATGGAAGAAGGCTCGATGCGCTGCGACGTCAACCTCTCGATTGCCAAGCCTGGTGCCGAATGGGGAACACGCTCGGAAACCAAGAACGTCAACTCACTGCGCTCAGTTGAGCGCGCCGTGCGCAGCGAGATCGAACGTCAGGCGTCGGTGCTGAACAACGGCGGTCGCATTATTCAGGAGACCCGTCACTTCCACGAAGACACGGGCCGCTCGACGAGTGGTCGCAGCAAGGAACAGGCCGAGGATTACCGCTATTTCCCCGAGCCCGATCTCGTGCCGGTCGCCCCGAGCCGCGAGTGGGTCGAGGAACTTCGTGCCACCATGCCCGAGATGCCCGCCGTCAAGCGTGCTCGCCTGCAGGCCGAATGGAACATCAACGAGTTCGAACTGCAGTCCCTAGCCAATGCGGGTGCGATCGAACTCGTCGAGGCGACTATTGCCGCAGGCGTGGATTCCGCCGCTGCTCGCAAGTGGTGGACAGGTGAGTTGCTGCGCGTCGCCAACGACACCGGGGTTGAACTCGAGTCACTCAGCGTGACACCGGACGACATCAAGCAGGTAGAAGCGCTGATCGCGGCGGGCAGCCTCAACGACAAGCTCGCACGACAGGTCTTCGACGGCCTGATCAACGGTGAAGGCACTGTCGATGAAGTCGTCACAAAGCGCGGTCTCGCCGTCGTCAGTGATGACGGCGCCCTTCTCGCAGCGATAGATGAGGCACTCGCCGCTGCTCCTGATGTCGCCGAGAAGATCAAGAGCGGCAAGATTCAGGCCGCTGGAGCCATCGTCGGTGCGGTAATGAAGACCACGAGAGGCCAAGCTGATGCGGCCAAGGTGCGTACCTTGCTGCTCGAACGCCTGGGTGTCTCCGAGTAACTCGGCGGGTACCGCATGGAAAAGATCGCGCTGATCCCCGAGCTCGTGGGCACGCCCGGCCCTGGAGTCGTGATCTACGGCGATAACGACACTCCGAGTGGTGAGCAGCTGCAGTCGTGTGGATTTTTCGTGCCTCGATATATGGGCACTGAGCCCAACGCTCACCTCATGGAGCACATGCCCAACCTCGAGGTGTGCCAGTTGCTTACCGCGGGCTTCGAGCATGCCGCGAAGTACCTGCCCGCCGGTGTAACGCTCTGCAATGCCCAGGGCGTGCACGATGCCAGTACCTCGGAGCTCGCGATCGGGCTCATCCTCGCCAGCCTGCGCGGTATTGATGACGCAGCTCGGTCGATGGTGACCGGCACCTGGGATCACCGTCCGCATTCGTCGCTCGCCGATCGCCGGGTGCTCATTATCGGCGCAGGGGGAGTGGGTCGTGCGATTCGCGACCGACTTGTTCCCTTTGAGGTCAGCATCCAGCTGGTGGCGCGCACCTCGCGTGAGGGCATCGCCACTCGTGATCAGCTTCCGTCACTCCTGCCGCACAGCGACATCGTCGTAATCGCCGTCCCACTTGACGACTCGACGCGTCATCTCGTAGACGCGCAGTTCCTGTCGCGAATGAATGACGGCGCGTTGCTAGTTAACGTCTCGCGCGGTGCCGTGGTCGAGACGCAGGCAATGCTTGCCGAGTCTGGTCGCCTTCGTTTCGCACTCGACGTCACTGATCCTGAGCCGCTTCCGCCTGATCATCCGCTTTGGGCAATGCCTGACGTGCTCATCACACCGCATCTGGGCGGAAATACAAGTGCCTTCGTTCCGCGTGCTCGTCGTTTGGTGCTTCAGCAATTCGGTCGCTGGTCGAGCGGCCAGCCGCTGGACGCGGTCGTGCCGATCGTGCTCTGATCGGAGCATGACCCCACAGGCACGCCGGATCCTGCTCGGCGTTGCCCTGTCGGCTATCGGGGGCGGGCTCACCTTCCCGCTGCTGATCATCTACCTGAGTCAAGTGCGGCATCTGGGAACCGGCATTGCGGGCATTGTCGTGGCGTACACGGCGATCGCATCGCTCGTGGTGTTTCCATTCGTCGGCTGGGCTGCCGATCGCTTCGGACCTAAACCTGTCTTGCTCGTCGGACTGCTGGTTGAGGCGATTGGCGTAGCCCTCTACGGAGTTGTCGATTCGGTCCCGCGTGCCTTCGCCGTGACCACCCTTGTCTCGCTCGGAGGTGCGATGACATGGCCTTCGCAATCAGCGCTACTCGGTCGCGTCTCTGATCCAGATCAGCGCGAACGCGTATTCGGCATTCAGTTCATGCTGCTCAACCTCGGCCTGGGCGTCGGTGGCCTCATTGCGGCCGTATCCGTGTCGATCAACGACATCCATACATTCCAGCTGCTCTATCTCGTCGACTCCGCGACCTTCCTGCTGTATGTCGTTGTACTCCTCGTTTTCCTTCGCGGGGTTGGAGTGGGCGCGGTTCCGCGCGATGAATCCGAGCCCGCCGGAGTGGGCGGGTATCGGGAGGTGCTCGGTGATCGGCTCCTGCGCCGAGTGCTCATCATGGCCATAGTGCTCCTGATGAGCGGATACGGCGCCCTCGAGGTCGGGCTGCCGATTTTCGTCACGGTGATCAATGGCTTTGACATCAAGTGGATCGGCGTCGAATTCGCGATCAACACGTTCACGATCGTGATTGCGCAGCTGTTCGTACTCAAGGCAATCAAGGGCCGATCGCGAAGTTACGTCATGGTTGGCGTGGCGTTGCTGTGGGGCCTTTCGTGGTTAATGACCGGCTCGAGTCTTCTGACGTCGTCAGCCATCGCGCTCGTACTGCTCCTCGTAGCCTCTGGTGTCTTCGCGCTCGGCGAGACCTTGTGGGCTCCGGTCGCTCCTGCATTGGTCAACGATCTAGCTCCCGCTCACCTACGAGGTCGATACAACTCGACGATGGGCTTGGTGTGGTCGATCTCCAGCATCATCGGGCCGAGCCTTGCCGGTTTGATGCTCGGAGCCGGACTCAACTGGGAGTGGATCGCCGTGCTCGTGCTGGGGTGCATGATCGCGGCCGTCATGGCATTCGGTCTGCGCAGACGACTTACTCCCGCTCTCGACGGGCGCGCGTTAGTCGAGTAACGCGCGGGCGGCAGTGAGCCCGTCGGACAGATAGGCGTCGATGGACAGATGGCCTTCTCCCTCGACCAAGGTCGCGGTACTGGTGGGCACGTGCGCAGCAAGCCACTGCCCGTGCGCGAACGGCACCATGAGGTCGTCGGAGCCCTGGTAGACGAAGGTCGGAACCTTGATGGACTCGGGTGCGAAGCCCCAGTCCGTCAGGAAGGCGAGGTCGTCGTCGTACCAACCGGCAATACCCGTGGAGACTGCCCAGCGGAAAGTTGCGGCAAATGCTTCGGCGCGTCCTTCGGTGAGAACCGCCCGGTCTACCTCAGGA